>NZ_JBSFTC010000441.1:0-7130 GCF_053590415.1 Nonomuraea sp. NPDC003201 | reverse complement strand
GCCCGGTGGGCACGATGGACCGGCTGCCCGTCCGCAGGTGGGCCGACCTGTGGACGCGCGCCCTGCTGCTGTCCCAGAAGGGCGCGTGGCACGGCGCCGCCGAGCCGGTCTCGGGGCGGCTGCTGATCCTCGGCGCCGACGTGCACGAGCACGCCACCGTCGTGCGGGTGCAGGTCCACGGCATCCTCGAACCTGCGGGCGGCGCCCCCTCCCGGCTGGTACGCACGAGCGTGGCGGCCGCGAAGGTGGACACGATCTCCGGCCCGTCCGTGTGGCGGCTGATGGGCGACCACCCCGTGCTCATGGGCGCGCTGGCCGGACACCTCAGCCTGGACCTCACCGACATGCCGCTGCTGCCGGGCGGCGACCTGGTGTGGCACGACGGCAAGGCGAGCGCCGGCGCGGCGGCCGACCCGTTCGCGACCGCGCGGGTCCAGCTCGCCGAGGCCGTGGCCCCGGCGACCCCGCCGCTCGACCGCCATCCCGTACGCATCGCGGAGCCCGTCTTCCTGGAGGGCTACACGATCCGCGACGAGACGCTCGACCTGGGCGGCAGCTCGCTCCCGGTGGCCCTCGACCGGCTGCCGGCCTGCGGGCCGCTCACGCCCGAGCTGGTGTCGGCCTCCTCCGCCTGCATCGGCCTGATGCGCTGGGACGGCGGGCAGTGGCTCCTGCAGCCGCTCGCCGTGCAGGCCACGGTCAAGAAGAAGGGCGTCACCGCGCACAACGGCGACTGGGCCATGGGACCCACCGACCCCAAGGTGGTCAAGGCCGAGGCCAAGGCCGGCGACGTGGTCGCCGTGCTGCGCGAGCGAGCGGGGCGGTTGCTGAGGAAATGACCGATTCCCCCACCACATCGGACGAGACCCGGCGCCAGGTGCTCTACTGGCGCCTGCTGTCCCGGCTGTTCAGCCCCGACGAGCAGCCCACCCTGGAGCGGGCGAGCGTGGCCATCGTCGACGACCTCGGCCTCCCGCCCGCGCTGCTGGACCCCGGCGTCTCGGTCGACAACCTCGTACAGCGCTTCCCCGACCTGGCCGCCGAGTTCGAGGGCCTGATGGTGGAGCGGGACCACGAGGAGGGCGACGAGGTCCGTCGCGCGGCCCTGGTCTCCAAGCTGCTGCTCAACGTGTTCGCCACCGGCTCGGGCAACGTCTCGGCGGCTCAGCTGGAGGCGTGGAAGAAGGACACGGCCTGGTTCGAGCGCGGCATGGGCTGCGAGGCGGGCGGGCTGCGCCATAGCCCGGGCAACGAAGAGCTGGCCGCGTTGCTCGCCGGGCTGGAGGGCGACCTGGTCAAGCGCATGCACCTGCGCGAGGTGCTGGCCGACCCGGTGCTGTCCAAGCAGCTCACACCCAGCATGTCGCTCATCGAGCAGTTGCTGCGCGACAAGTCCAACCTGTCGGGTGTCTCGCTGGCCAACGCCAAGGCGCTGATCCGCCGGTACGTGGACGAGGTCGCCGAGGTGCTGCGTACCCAGGTGGAGCAGACCAGCGCGGGCGTCATCGACCGGTCGGTGCCGCCGAAGCGGGTCTTCCGCAACCTCGACATCGAGCGCACCATCTGGAAGAACCTCACGAACTGGAGCCCGGAGGACGAGCGGCTCTACGTCGACCGGCTCTTCTACAAGCAGACCGCCCGCCGCACCACGCCGGCCCGCCTGATCGTGGTCGTCGACCAGTCGGGCTCGATGGTGGACTCGATGGTCAACTGCACCATCCTGGCCTCGATCTTCGCCGGGCTGCCCAAGGTCGACGTGCACCTCATCGCGTACGACACCCGGGCCCTCGACCTGACTCCGTGGGTGCACGACCCGTTCGAGGTGCTGCTGCGCACCAAGCTCGGCGGCGGCAACGACGGCCCGGTCGCGATGGCCATGGCCCGTCCGAAGATCGCCGATCCGCGCAACACCGTGATGGTGTGGATCTCCGACTTCTACGAGTTCGACCGTTCGCAGCCGCTCTACGACGGCATCGAGGCGGTCTACCGCTCGGGCGTGAAGTTCATCCCCGTCGGTTCGGTCAACAGCTCGGGCCAGCAGAGCGTGGACCCGTGGTTCCGCAAGAAATTCAAGGACCTGGGCACCCCGGTGATCTCAGGCCACATCCGCAAGCTCGTCTTCGAGCTCAAGAACTTCCTCGCTTAGGAGATTTCACCCATGAGTGACGACATGCTGCGCGCCCCCGCAGAGGTGAAGTACGCGGAGGAGCTTGACTGGCTGGAGTCGATCGACGACGGCCCCAAGCCGTTCTCGTGGCGGCTGAGCCCCCGCATGATCAGGCTGTTCATCCTCGGCTCCGAGCGCTCCGATGGGCTCGACCGGGAGATCTCCCAGAAGTGGTTCGGCGACCGCAGCTTCGTCGAGCGCAGCATCGTGACCCTGGCCTCCGACCGGGGCCTGCTGCTGATCGGCGACCCGGGCACCGGCAAGAGCTGGCTGGCCGAGCTGCTGTCCGCGGCCATCTGCCGCAACTCCACCCTCGTGGTCCAGGGCACGGCGGGCACGACGGAAGACCACATCAAATACTCCTGGAACGTCTCCATGGTCATCGCCAAGGGCCAGTCCCGCGACTCGATGATCCCCTCGCCGATCATGACGGCGATGGAGACGGGCGTGATCGGCCGCTTCGAGGAGCTGACCCGCTCCACCAGCGACGTGCAGGACGCGCTGATCTCGATCCTGTCGGAGAAGTACGTCTCCATCCCCGAGCTCGACGACGACAACATCGTCTTCGCCCAGCCCGGCTTCTCCATCATCGCCACCGCCAACAGCCGTGACCGGGGCGTCAACGACCTGTCCTCGGCCCTCAAGCGCCGCTTCAACTTCGTCCGCATCCCCGTCGTGACGAACAAGAAGAGCGAGGCGGAGATCGTCCGCTTCCGCACCGAGGAGCTGCTGCGCCGGCACAAGATCGAGCTCGACCTGCCGCCGACGCTGCTGGACATCCTGCTGCAGAGCTTCGCCGACCTGCGCTCGGCCGCCGCGTCGGCCACCAGCGACGACGAGAAGCTGGAGTCGGCGCTGTCCACGGCCGAGCAGATCGGCGTGCTGGAGGACGCCATCCTGCACAGCAACTTCTTCGGCGACCGCGTGCTGCGCGCGCAGACCCTCGCCGGCTCGCTGGTCAGCTCGCTGGCCCGGCGCAGCCCCGAGGACCTCGCGATCCTCAACAAGTACTGGCACGGCGTCGTCGAGCCCCGCAGCAAGAAGGACGGCGGGGAGTGGCCGGAGTTCCTCGAGGGCGGCCGCGAGGCCATCGCCACCCTCTCATGACCGGCCAGACGAGCCCGTTCGGCGCGCTCCGCGAGCAGCTCCTCGACGCCGCCGGCGCGTTCGCCGGCAGTCCCGTGGCCGTGTCGGACATCCTGTCCGGCCTGGTGGACGACGTGGACCGGGCGCTGCGCGAGGAGCTGGAGATCTTCCCGGTCTGCCACCACTCGCCGGCCTCGGCGCTGGCGATGGTGCGCAGGCTGCGCGAGAAGCAGCCGAAGGTCATCTACCTGGAGCTCTGCGAGGACCTGCGGCCGCTGCTGACCGAGCTGCGCAACTGCCGGCTGCCGGTGGCGGTGCAGGCGTTCGCGACCGACATCGACGGCTTCCCGCCGTCGTGGGCGCCGCTCAGCGTGGTGGCGCCCATCACGGAGGCGTCCGCCGAGTACCAGGCCATCTCGTACGCGCTGGAGACCCCGGGCGTCGAGCTGGTGCTGGTCGACCGCTCGACGGACCACGTCTTCCAGTGGGCGCCGAAGGAGGAGCCCGGCAAGAAGGAGCACGCCGAAGAGGCCGGACTGCACGGCGACGCGGTGGGCGTCGAGCTCGGCGACCTGCGCCCGCGCTTCGCCGAGCTGGAGGAGCACCTGCTGCACCACGGCAAGGTGCGCCACTGGTCCGAGTGGTGGGACCAGTACGTCGAGCAGCCGCTGTCGGGTGCCGACTACGACACCTACCGCCAGGTCATGGTGCTGATCGGCAGCCTGTTCCGCCGCCTCGACCGCGACGGCGGCCGGCGGACCGTGGACGAGGACCGCGAGCGCTACATGTGGACCAGGATGCGCGAGCACCTGGCCACCTCGGGCGCCGACCCGGCCGACTGCCTGTACGTGTGCGGCGCCTTCCACGCAGCCAGCCACGTCGAGCAGTTCGGGCTGAAGTCCACGGCGACGTTCGAGATCACCCCGCGAACCGGCACGAAATGGGTGTACGGCCTCATCCCGTCCAGCCACTCGGCCATCGAGGCGCAGTTCGGGCTGGCCTCCGGCTCCGTGTCGATCGCGGCGGCGACCTGGGACAAGGCGCTGACCCGCGGCAAGCTGACCCCGTTCCAGCTGGCCGGGCAGAGGGGCGCGCGCAAACGCGTGGCCAAGCTGCCCGCGCCCGTCCCCCAGGGCGAGGTGGCCGACCAGCTGACCGGGTTCCTGTCGAAGCCGCCCGCGCTCGACGAGCTGGACGAGGCCGAGCTGCTCGGCTGGAGCGTGGAGATCGTCCGGCTGGCCCGCCGCAACGGCTACCTGGCCAGCACCGCCGACGCCATCGCCGTGTTCGAGACCTCGATCCTGCTCGCCGGCATGCGCAACCGGGCCAGGCCCACCCCGTACGACTTCCAGGACGCGGCCGTCACCTGCATCGAGAAGGACGTCGTGCCGGGCCGCCGCGACGTGCGGCGGCTGTGCGAGATCATGCTCGGCGGCGACCGCGTCGGCGAGGTCGGCTACGACGCCCTGCCGCCGCTGGCCCGCGACGTGTACGACCGGCTCGCGCCGCTCAAGCTCGACCTGGAGAAGCGCACGATCCAGCGGGCGCTGCTCGACCTCAACGCCAACCCCGAGCTGGTGCCCTGCTCCGATTTGCTGTGGATGCTGCGGTACCTGCTGCCGTCGGACGCCGTCCGCCCCATCATGGGCGAGCGCGGGCTGGGGGAGCGCTCGATCCAGGAGAGCTGGGACCTGTCGTTCGGCAAGCACCAGCGCTCGATCATCGAGCTGGGCTACGAGGGCGTCACCATCGAGCAGGTGATGGAGCAGCGGCTGCGCCGTTCGGTGTGGGACCCCAAGGCCACGGCGGCCGTCGCGCTGGCGGCCGTCGAGGACGCGGTGCTCTTCCTCGGCAGCCGCCGCTTCGCCGACGAGCTGGGGCAGCGGGCCGTGGAGCTGCTGGCGTCCGAGCGCAGCGTGGACGACGCGCCCGAGGTTCTGCGCAGGATCCGGCGGCTGATGTCCTACTACCGCGCCCACGAGCCGGAGCTGCCGGCCTGGTGCGAGGAGTTCGCGACCTCCGGCTACGCGCATTACTGCACCCTCCTGCCGACGGCCTTCGTGTCCGACGACACGGGAGCGCGGCAGGTGGCGGCCATGCTGGGGTTCCTGTTCTCGATGGAGAGCCTCGCGCTCTCGCTGGGCTGCGACCGGGCCCAGCTGGAGCTGGCCGTGCAGCAGTCGCACCCGGAGGCGCCGGACAAGGTGGCGCTGCTGTGGGCGGCGCGGACCCAGCTCGGGCTGCTGCCGCTGGCCGAGCTGCGGGCGCGGTGCGACGAACTGCTGGCCAACCCGTTGGTCGTCCCGTCGTTCCCGCTCTACATCCTGGGGTTCGTCCAGGCCATGGAGCCCGTCCCGACCCTGTCGGGCTTCGTGGTGGAGATGATCTCGAAGGCGTTCGGGCAGCTGCCCGACCGGGTGCTGCTGCCGTGGCTGCCGAAGCTGATCACGACGCTGCGGGACCAGGCGGGCGAGCTGATGCCGGTGCTCGTACGCGAGGCCGGGCGCACGTTCCCCGGCACGCTGGGCGCCGTGGACGGCTGGGTGCCGCCGTGGACGGCGCGTCCCGCCGCCGTGGTGGCCGCCGCCCCGGTCGCGTCGGGGCCGGTGGCCGAGCTGCTCCTGGGGCATCCGGCCGCGTGTGACGCGGTGGCGGGGCTGCTCGGCTGCGAGGGCTCGTGGCAGGCCCCGGCGCCGGGCCGCGGGGAGGTCGCCGGGCTCCTGGCCGGTCACCCGGAGCCCGCTCTGGCGCTGGCGGGCCTGCTCGCCTGACGCCGCGGGCGGCCCCGTCCGGTACGGGGCCGCCCGCGCTCTCCGGGAGATGAATCACCGGGAAACAGCGCATGACGTTTCTCTGACCAGGGCAAATATGTCCATTTATGTCGCCCTCCGGGGTCATCCACGAGGGCCTTCCGAATCGTAGTATCCGGTGCTGAAGCTCCTGCGCGATTCGAAGAGGGAAGCAGTGTCGCGTCCGCAATCGGGGGATCACCTCGGTCAGATCGCCGCCTACCGCCTTGTCCGGTTCCTCGGCGAGGGCGGGCAGGGCGTGGTCTACGTGGGCCTGAGCCCGTCGGGCGACGAGGTCGCGATCAAGGTGCTGCACGCCCGGCTCTCGGACGATCCCGAGGCGCGCCGGCGCTTCTTCCGGCAGGTGGACCTCGCCCGCCGGGTCGCGCCCTTCTGCACCGCGCGGGTGCTGGACATGGGCATGCAGGCCGACCGGCCGTACATCGTGAGCGAGTACGTACGCGGCGAGTCCCTCGAACGCGCCGTCAGGAAGGACGGCCCCCGCACCGGCGGCGGGCTGGAACGCCTCGCGGTCGCGACGGCGACGGCGCTGGCCGCCATCCACCGCGCCGGGGTCGTCCACCGCGACCTGAAGCCGGGCAACGTCATCCTCGGGCCCGAGGGCCCCGTGGTCATCGACTTCGGCATCTCGCGGGCCCTCGACCACGCCGTCACGCAGACCGGGGTGTTCGGCACGCCCGGGTACATGGCGCCCGAGCAGGTGAGCGGCGGGGAGGTGGGGCCGGCGGCCGACGTGTTCAGCTGGGCCGCCACGATGGTGTTCGCGGCGACGGGGCGGCGGGCGTTCGCCGGGGAGTCGGTGGCGGCGGTGCTGCACGCGCTCCTGTACGACCCGCCCGACCTGTCCGGAGTGCCCGCGTCGCTCCGGTCGCTGGTGACCACGTGCCTGGACAAGAACCCCGCGCGGCGGCTCACGGCGGACGACCTGGTCCGCGCCCTGACCGGCGACGACACCCTGACCATGCCCGACGCCTCGCCGCCCGACTTCGAGGACGCGCCGCCCCGCCGGGTGCCGCGCCGCGCGGTGCTGGCCGTCGGAGTGGCCGCCGCGGCGGCGGCCGTGGCCG
>NZ_JBSFTC010000440.1:0-7131 GCF_053590415.1 Nonomuraea sp. NPDC003201 | reverse complement strand
GCCGAACACGAAGCCGTCTACTACGCTCAACACCAGCCCCAACCGGCGGCTGGAGTCAACCCATAGAGTCTCCACCGATCCCGGAGCGGTTCACCGTGACTTCTCGCGGTGGATCCAGATCATCGACAAGCCCACCCACTCCAGCAGCGTGGTGACGGCCTCGCCGAATCCGGTGACGGGCAAGGCCAAGCCGGGCCCCAAGTACGCGGCGACCACTCGCGGCCACAGCGAGAGCGTCCTGCGTGGCTTCTACGACTTCCACCGCGACGCCGGCTCGGGCCCGATGGTCAACCCGTTTCCCCTTGTCCGGTCAGGTGGCCGCGCGCATGCCCATCACAATCCGATGGACTCCTTCCGCAAGGAACGCACGGGGCTGTATCGGCCCAGGATCGTGCAGCGGGTGCCGCGCCGCATCCCGGACGAGCGCTTCAACGACCTGTTCGCTCAGCTGGGCTCGCATCGCGACCGGGCGCTGGTGGCCTTCTGGGTGTCGTCGGGAGCGCGGGCCTCGGAGTTGCTCGGCGCCCAATACGCCGACGCGTCCGGGACACCAGTGGCGCGGTCCCGCTCGTGGTCTCCTACGACATCCACGAGCGAGTCTGGAATCCACCCATGCCTCTGCTGTTTCAACGACCGATCGGAGTGGAGAACCGACCGATTCCTATCTCCGGCAACCGGGCGCTGCTCAACGAGGCTCTGGCCCGCACCGGTCTCACCGACACCAGCAACCAGCCGCTGAAGTTCACCCCACACGATTTCCGGCGCCTGTTCATCACCGACGCGATCATGAACGGGATGCCACCTCACATCGCCCAGCTCGTGGTCGGTCATCGCGACATCAACACCACGATGGGCTACAAGGCCGTCTATCCCGAGGAGGTCATCAACGGGCACCGCGCCTTCATCACCCGCCGCCGCGGGACTCGTCCCAGCGAGGAATACCGCACGCCCACCGATCAAGAATGGGAGGAGTTTCTCGGCCACTTCGAACGCCGGCGCGTCGCCCTGGGCGACTGCGGCCGCGCCTACGGCACCGGCTGCGTTCACGAGCACAGTTGTTTACGCCGCAGCCTCCTCCGGCCGGACCCGGGCCAGCGTCAACGCATCGTGGACATCCGCAACACCTGCTCGCCCGCATCGCCGAAGCCGAACGGGAGAACTGGCTGGGCGAAGTCGAAGGACTCAAGGTCAGCCTCGCCGGAGCGGAACAGAAACTCGCCCAGCTCAACCAGCGCGCCCGCCTTGCCGCCACCGTGAACCTCGGCACCCCGACATTCCGCGACGTCGCCGGTCGCACCATCAGCGTCGACCCGAACAAGATCATCAACTAGTTCAGAGAATTCATCAACACCCTGCTCGTCCAGTCCGTCCTCAAAGACCCCGCCTGGCAGCAGAGACTGACCGGCGCCGACAAGCGCGGCCTGTCGCCGCTGTTCTGGTCCAACGCCAACCTCTACGGCACGATCGACATCGACATGGGCCGCCGCCTCGACCTCGGCCTGGCGGCCTGATCCCCCAGGACGGGTAGTGGCTCGGGTGGGGCAGGGGGCTGGTCTGGGCCGGGGCGGCGGTGAGGGCCAGGCCCGCCAGAACCGTCAGACCGCCGAGCAGTTGGAGCGGGCCGAAGGGGTCCCCGAAGGCGATGACGCCCGCACCGAAGCCGACGACCGGTTCGATGTTGAGGAAGGCGCCGGCGAGGCCGGGCGAGACGCGCGACTGGGCATAGGCGAACAGGGCGTACGGGAGCAGGGTGCCGAGGACGGTCAGGGCGAGGGCCGCGACGATGGGGGCGGTCGACGACGGCAGGGCCGGGGCGCCCTCGACGGCCACGGCCAGCGGGGCGGCCAGCAAGGCGGAGGCGGCAAACTGCACGGCCGTGACGGCGAGTGGGTCGCGGTCGACCAGCAGGCGGTCCTGAGCGAGCAGAAAGGTGGCGCTGAGCAAAACGCTGACCAGGATCAGCAGGTCGCCGCCGAGGGAGGCCGAGCCGCCACCGCTGGTGGCGACCAGCGCGATGCCCGCGAACGCCAGGGCGAAGCCCGTCCAAGCGGTGCGGCCAACCCTGGCACGGCCCAGCGCGACTGTGGCGATCGCGGCGAGCAGAGGGGTCAGGCCGATGATCAGTGAGGCGTGGGCGACGCTCGTCCGTTCGATTCCCAGCCCCTGCAGGACGATCACGAGGGCATAGCCGGTCGCGCCCCAGAAGACCACCCTGGGCGAGGCGGCCCGTCGAAGAGGGGCTCGGTCGGCCACGAACAGGAGCGGGACCGCGGCCAGCGCGAAGCGTACGACGGTCAGCCAGACCGGACCCCAGCCAGCGAGAGCGATCTTGATCAGGGGGACGGTCACCCCCCACAGGACTCCGGCTGCCGTGAGGGCGGACAGGGTCGCCGAACGATTCGTCGTCATGCCCCAAGGATCAGCAACGTGCGACCGAAGAATCGGCACCGGATCCTGTATGCGCAACTATATTTTGTGAGATGGCCGATTCGCTTGATGAAATTGATCGCAGGCTGCTGACCGAGCTCCAGCAGGACGCGGGCCGCACCAACGTGGAACTCGCCCGGCTGGTCGGGCTCTCACCCGCCGCCACCCTGCACCGCGTCCGCAGGCTCAAGGAATCAGGAGTGATCAGGCGGATCACGGCCGAGTTGGACCCCCCACAGGCCGGATTCCCCCTCAAGGCCTATGTGATGATCACCCTCGCCCGGCACACCCCCCAGACCGAGCGCGCCTTCGCCGACACCCTGAAGGCGATCCCCGAGGTGCTCTCCGCCGACGTCGTCACCGGAGAGATCGACATGATCCTGCTCATCGCCGCCCGCGACGTCCCGGACCTCCAGCGGATTCTGCTCCGTCTCTCCCTGCACGGCGCCCAGCGCGTCACCACTCTCCTGCACCTCCAAGAGATCAAGACCCCCTCTCCGCTCCCCCTCCTGTGATGCCGGAACCGCCCCGGTCCCGGGGGTTGAGCGGCAACCGAAGCCTCGGCCAGTGGCGTTTTCAGGGGCGTTCGGGTACGCAGATGAGGGTCTGCTGGCCGGTGGCGATCAGTGTGCGCTGCTGCTGGTGGATGGCGAACACTTCCAGGCAGCACACGGTGAGGGTGCGGCCGGGCTTGAGGACGGTGCCGACGGCCTCGATGTGGTCGCCGGCCGCGGGCGCGAGCAGGTTGATCTTGTATTCCACGGTCAGGACCGAGGTGCCCTCGGGGAACAGGGTGAAGGCCGCGTAGCCGCCGGCGCTGTCGGCGATGGCGCTGCTGGCGCCGGCGTGGACGTAGCCGTTCTGCTGGGTCACCTCGGGCCGGGCGGGCAGCGTGATCACGACGCGGCCGGGAGCGATGTGGGTCAGCCTGGGGCAGCGGGAAGATCCGGCCGGGTATTAGCGCTTAGCGCTGAGCCGCAGGTCGACAGGGGTGTTTCTCGGTCAGCCTGGGTCAGGCTGGCCGAGGGGATGGGACGCTCTGATCGGGCAGGAGGTCGCCCAGTGCGGTCCGGATGGCGGCGCGGCTGACTCCGTGGACGCGGGCGAGGGCTGCGATCGAGGTGCCTTGTTCGGTGTAGGTCGACCGGACTTTTTCCAGGTCGTCTCAATCGTTATCTTGGGTTGACGACCTCTTCTCGCTGGTCAGAGCAAGATGATCTTTTCTTTCACGTGTGGCACGTTGGCTGATCTTCACAGCATGTTGCAGCGACAATGCGACCACGCGGGGCGAGGGCGATGTAGGCAACTCGCACTTCCAATCCAGCGCCTCGTATACATCCTTCGCCCGCGGGCAATTCGATCCGCTGTAGCCGGTGTCGCCAACGCAACCCGTTTCACCGAACTTCTGCGCGCACTTCACTGTCCCATGGCGGTCGAGTCGTCGCCCACGAGGCCGGAATCACGCAACGCGTCGTTCTGATCGAGTTCGACAGCTTTGAACAGGCCGTCGCGGCATACGAGAGCGAGGCATACCAGAAGGCGCTGGTGGCCCTCCCCGACGGCGTCGAGCGCGACTTCCGCATCATCGAAGGCATCGACTGACCGGCGGGCCCAGCCATCGCTGAGCATCCGTCACCTGATACGCACACGGTGCTGAACGACGACTCACGAGACGAGTTCGAAGCGATGCCCCGCGTCCCAGTTCGTCGTCGACGTCCTCGACGGCCTGATCCCTGTCGGCGGCTCGCCGCGAGGTCAAGCAAGACGGACGTCTGCGGTGGCGAGGCCCAAGACCTTGCGCCCGGCGGACTTCGCGGTGATGACGACGACGGCGGTCTTGCTGAATGTCCGACACGACCTCGCTACGCCGGCGGATCAGCATCCGAAAGCCTGAGCACGAACCGCCTTCGAGGTACCTGCCGAGCGGCTGTACCAAGCACTCCAACGGACCCGAGCCGACTGGGCTGCCGACTGCGCGCGATGGCACCGTGCCTTACATGCCCGGCAAGATCATCTCGCTCTGACCTGCGCGAAGAGGCCAAGAACCCAAGATAACGATTGCTCCTCGGGTGGCAGGGCGCCCAGGGCGACCGTGGGGGCGATCTGCCGCAGGCTCAGCTTGCGGAGCGCCCTGGCGCCGCACGACTCGGCGATGACGGCCGGGTCGCTGGCGATGATCACGGACGGGGGGCGACCTCGATCGGCCTCCGGGGAGGATCGGATCGGATTTTGGCGCTACAAAAGCGATCTTGACGACGATTCGGTGACGAGGGCTGTTTGCCCTGGTTGAGCGCCCTAGCGTGCCTGCTCCTGCCTGTGGATTTCCTCTCGAATGAGCAAGTGACCCGCTATCGCCGGTTCCGGCCTTGCGGTAGGGCGGCGACTCCTGCGGCAGGCGCCCTCGTCCTGCGCGCTCTCGGATCAAAGGTCTTGGGCCACTCTTGGGCCCGGCGTTCCAGAACGGCCCAAGGGCAGGCGGTCACGATGGCGGCACATCGTAGAGAAGGAGCGCATCGTGCATACCGCCGACCACCCGAACGTCCCGCAGATCATGCTGCCCGGCCAGGCCGCCGCCGCCCCCGGGCCGCTCGACATGGCCAACATGTACCTCGCGCACTACGGCTTCCGCCGCGACCTCGGCCACCTGCTCACCGCGATCGGCCGGATCCGCCTTGACGACCGGCGGCGCGTCTCAGCGCTGCGCGAGCACCACGCGTGGGTCCTGTTCGTCCTGCACCACCACCACACCGCCGAGGACGAGAAGATCTGGCCGCGGCTGCGCGAGCGGGCCCCGGGGGCGATCGGCACGATCGACGCGCTGGAGGCCGAGCACGAGGCGTGCGACCACTGGATCCGCGAGAGCACCGAGGCGTTCCAGGCGTTCGACTCCGGACCGTCCGAGCAGGAGCGCGAGCGGCTCACGACCGCCCTGCGCACACTGGCCGACACCCTCGGCGCGCACCTCGCGCACGAGGAGACCGACGGCATCCCGCTGATGATGGCCCACATCACGCCGGAGGAGGACGCGGAGATGCACAAGACGATCATGAAGGACTACGGCCTGCGCAAGCTGGTCAGGCTGGTCGGCTGGACCAGCGCCGAGGTGCCTGCCGACGTCGAGGCCCACCTGCGCGCGACCGCGCCCCGGCAACTGCTGATGATCTCCAACCTGGCCGGGAGACGCTACCGGCGCCGCACGGCCTACCTGTGGGGGTGAGCCGGTCCTCTGGGGGTGAGCCGGTCCTGTAGAGGTGAACCGGTCCCCGCCTACTCGCTGGGCTGGGCCAGTTCCCGTTCCACGCGTTCGGCGTGCTCGGCGTGCCGCCGCGCCGCCCCGGTGTCGCCCAGGGCCTCGGCCAGCTGCGCCAGCGACCGGCTGACCGGCCACAACAGCATGCCCAGGCCGGAGATCCCGATGCGGTCGGCGTACGGGGACGCCTCCTCGTACAGGGCGGCGCAGGCTTGCCGGTCGCCCAGCGCGGCCCAGAGCTCGCAGCGCAGCACCAGCCAGCACAGGTACACGAACGTGCGTGGGATCGGCGGCTGCCGCTCCCACGGGCCGAGCGCCTGCCGGGCCTCCTCCGGCCGGCCGCTGACGACCAGGTAGTGGGCGTACACGTCGAGGTTGAACGGGTCGAGCGGCTCGTGCGACACGTCCATCGGCGGCCGGACCGCGTCCGCCGCCCCGAGGCGCAGGCGCATGACCTCCACCAGGTACGTGATCCCGGCCGTGCTCGACTCCACTCCCCACATCGAGGTGGCCCGCTGCTCGGCCGCGGTGGCCGCGAGCAGTTCCTCGGCCGCGTCCAGGTCGCCCTGCTGCACGAGCAGGCCGAGCCGCAGCCAGCCCAGCATGATGCGCAGATACGGCATGTGGATACGCCCGATCAGCCGCGCCGCCTCGGCCACCGGCTCCCGTGACTCCCGCACCCGGCACAGCTCCAGCAGCGTGCCGGCCTGGCAGATGAGCCCGATCGCGCGTAGCTCGTCGTCGCCCGCCTCCAGCCCGGCGCGGGCCATCTCCTCGCCCGCCTCCAGCCGCTGCCGCGCGTGGTCCGGGTCGAGCAGCCCGTAGTAGCGGGCGAACAGCACCCGGCCCAGCAGCGTCGCGTCGTTCTCGCGGCGGGCCAGCCACACCGCCTCGGCGCTCCATAGCTCCCGCTCGGCCGGGTCCCGGCCGGGCTCGTAGTACGTCTGGAGCGTCAGGCAGGCCAGCACCCGGGCGCGGGCCGAAGGCTCCAGCCCCTCTTCGGCGGCCAGCTTCGCCAGGTCCGCCACCAGGTCCGGATCGTGGTCGCCATAGACCTTCCAGGGCTGCAGGATGCGGCCGCCGTACCCGGTCGCGGCCTCGATCAGGCGCCGCCGGTCGCCCGCCTGCCCGGCCAGGTGGCGGATGCGCGCCAGCTCGGCCTCCTGCCCCAGCGAGTCGCCCGCCCCGAACCTGGCCTCGGCCAGCGCGAACAGCAGGTCCATCCGCTCGGACTGACTCGCCGCCGGGTCGTCCTCGGCCACGCGGTCCGCCCGTTCGAGCAGCTCGACGGCCGCGTCGTACGCGCGCAGCCGCTTGGCCTCCTCGGCAGCCCGCCACGCAGCCCGCCACGCCCGCGCGGTGTGTCCCGCGGGGATCGCCAGCAGCCAGTGGTGCGCGGCGGCGGCCAGCCGGTCCGAGGCCGAGCCGCCGGTACGCGACTCGATCGCGGCGGC
>NZ_JBSFTC010000439.1:0-7134 GCF_053590415.1 Nonomuraea sp. NPDC003201 | reverse complement strand
GCGGGCGCGGCGGCCCCGGAGGTGAACGCCGACGTGCTGGCCGGGCTCGCCGCCGCCTGCCGCGACCACCGGCGCCTGCGGCTGGGCTACCGGGGGCGGGACGGCGTCACGGCGCGCGAGGTGGAGCCGCACCGGCTCGTGCACACGCCGCGCCGCTGGTACCTGCTGGCGTGGGACGTGGCCAAGGAGGGCTGGCGGACGTTCCGGGTGGACCGGATCGAGGATCCCCTGGGGGAGCCGGGAGCCCGGTTCGCGCCGCGTGCGGTGCCGCAGGAGGACGTGGCCGCGTACGTCTCGCGCGCCATCACCTCCGCGCCCTACCGCTACCGGGCGCGCATCCTCTTCCACGCGCCCATGGACGCGGTCGCGCCGCGCACCTCGTCAGGGGCCGGGCGGCTGGCGGCGGTGGACGAGCGCACGTGCCTGTTCGAGGCCGGCTCCAACTCGCTGGAGGAGCTGGCGATCCACGTCGCGGCCAAGGGCTTCGACTTCGAGGTGCTCGACCCGCCCGAGCTGGTGCCGGTGCTGCGCGAGGTCGCCGATCGCCTCATGAGAGCGGGCTCGCGAGCGTAAGGTATGGGGACATGTCCGACGAACTTCCCATGACCGTGGACGAGGCCATCGCCGCCGAGCGATCCGGCCGGAACGTCAAATATCTGTACTTCTGGGGCCACCAGCCCGCCCGCGACGGCGGCGTCGGACCGGGCTGCCTCAGCCAGTGGTGGCCGGTCACCTTCACGGAGGACGGCCACACGTACGCCTCGGCCGAGCACTACATGATGGCGCACAAGGCGTGGCTGTTCGGCGACGGGGAGAGCGCGGACAAGATCCTCGAGGCCGGCCCTCCGGGCGAGGCCAAGGCGCTGGGCCGGACCGTACGGGGCTTCGACGAGCCCACGTGGGACGCCCACCGCTTCGGCATCGTGGTGCGCGGCAACGTCGCCAAGTTCGGGGCGCACGACGACCTGGCGGAGTTCCTGCTCGGCACGTCGGGCCGGGTCCTGGTGGAGGCGAGCCCGCTGGACCGGGTGTGGGGCATCGGGCTGGCGGCCTCGGACGAGCGGGCCGCGTCACCGGCCGCGTGGCAGGGGGCCAACCTGCTCGGGTTCGCGCTGATGGCCGCCCGCGACACCCTGCGCGCCCGCCGTCAGGAGGGGAACCGCAGGTAGCCGGGCGGCACGTGGTCGGCCAGCCACACCCCGTTGGCGCTGACCCGGAACTCGTGCCCGCCGGCGTGCATCGCCCCGGCCGCGACCACCAGCACCACGGGCACGCCCCGCCGGGCCCCCACCCGCGTCGCCGTCTCCCGGTCGGGCGACAGGTGCACGTGGTGCCGGTTCATGGGCCGCAGCCCCTCCGCCTTGATCGCCGCCAGGGAACGGCCCACGGTGCCGTGATAGAGCACCTCGGGCGGCCGCACGGCGGGCAGGCCGAGATCCACCGGCACCGAGTGCCCCTGGCTCGCCCGGATCCGGCCGTCCTCGATCGCGTAGCGCCGCTTGTCGTTGGCCTCGACGACCTTCCACAACTCCGCGGCGGTGATCGGGAACCCGTGCTCGGCCGCCGCCCGCAGTAACGTGTCCACCGGCACCCACCCGTTCGGGTCCAGCGTGAGCCCGATGCGCCCCGGGTCGTGCCGCAGGTGCCTGGCCAGGTATTTGGAAACGCGTATCAGGCGTCGTTCGTCCATCACCGCCATGATCCCGCGCCCGTCAACCGGGTTTCGACGTGACTGTCCCCGGGTGTCGCAGCCCGCCTGCGACGTCCCGCAAAGTTACCTTTGACCTGGGGGAACTCCTTGCCGGGGGAAGGACAGGACAGACATGAGCCACACCGACGACTTCGTGCTGGACGTCACCAGGATCCGTGACCAGGTGCGCCAGAAGATGAACGAAGGTCCGGTCACCGGCACCTTCGGGCACGACCCGCAGAAGGTCATCAACATCCTCAACGACGTCATCGCGACCGAGGTGGTGTGCTGGCTCAGGTACACCAGGCACGCCATCTCGGCCAAGGGGATCGACCGGGCGCAGGTGTCGGCGGAGTTCACCGAGCACGCCCAGGAGGAGCTGCAGCACGCGCTGCGCGCCGCCGAACGCGTGAGCCAGCTCGGCGGGGAGCCCGACTTCGACCCCGCCAGCCTCGTGCAGCGCTCCCACACCGACTACCTGGTGCCCGCCGACACCGACCTGCGCGGCCTGCTGGAGGCGAACCTCTGGGCCGAGCGCATCGTCATCTCCACCTACCAGGAGATCATCCGCTGGCTGGGCGAGGGCGATCCGACGACGCGGCGGCTCATGGAGTCGATCCTCGAAGAGGAAGAAGAGCACGCCGACGACCTCACCGATCTGCTCGGCGTCTAGGGCCCGGGCGGCGGACGATGGCGGGCGAAGCTATGGACAGCCTGATCAGAACACCGGCCGCGCGCCCGCGCCGGCCGCTCGAGATCGACGTGGAGCCGCTGCAGCGGCGGCTGGAGGAGACGGTCGACGGCGAGATCCGGTTCGACACCGGCAGCCGCGCCGCCTACGCGCGGGACGCCTCCAACTACCGGCAGGTGCCCATCGGCGTCGTGGCGCCCTACACGCTCGACGCCGGGGTGGCCGCGGTGGCCGCGTGCCGCTCCCGCGACGTGCCGGTGCTGTCGCGGGGTGGCGGCACCAGCCTGGCCGGGCAGTGCTGCAACGTGGCCGTGGTGATCGACTGGTCCAAGCACTGCGGCGCGGTCGAGTCCGTGGACGTCACGGGCAGGCGGATCACGGTGCAGGCCGGCGCGGTGCTGGACGCGGTCAACCACGTGCTGGAGCCGGAGGGCCTGATGGTCGGGCCCCGGCCGTCCAGCCACCCGACCTGCACCATCGGCGGCATGATCGGCAACAACTCGTGCGGGGCGTCCGCGCAGGCGTACGGGAAGATGTCGGAGTCGGTGCTGCGGCTGGAGATCCTCACCTACGACGGCGTGCGCATGTGGGTCGGCCCGACCGACGACGACGAGTACGCCAGGATCCAGGCCATGGGCGGGCGGCCGTCCCAGCTCTACCGGCAGCTGCGCGAACTGCGCGACGACACCATGGAGCTGGTGCGCACCCGCTTCCCCAAGCTGGAGCGGCGCATCTCCGGCTACAACCTCGACCAGCTCCTGCCCGAGAACGGCTTCAACCTGGCCCGCGCCCTTGTCGGGAGCGAGGGCACGCTGGTGACCGTGCTGCGCGCCGAGCTGGCCCTGGTGCCGAGGCCGGCCGCGCGATCGCTGGCGGTGCTCGGCTTCGAGGACATCTTCGCGGCGGCCGACGCCGTCCCCGCCGTGGCCGGGCACCGGCCGCTGGCGCTGGAGGCCATGGACGACCGGATGTGCCGGCTCGCCCGCCAGGAGCGCCCCGACGATCCCGCGCTCCGAGACCTGCCGGAGGGGCGGGGGTGGCTGCTGGTGCAGTTCGGCGGCGACACCGCCGAGGAGGCGCTCGAACGGGCGCACGGGCTGATGCGCGACGTGGGACAGCACGCGACCCAC
Source organism: Nonomuraea sp. NPDC003201 (assembly GCF_053590415.1). NCBI lineage: Bacteria > Bacillati > Actinomycetota > Actinomycetes > Streptosporangiales > Streptosporangiaceae > Nonomuraea > Nonomuraea sp. NPDC003201. The sequence goes on along the minus strand of NZ_JBSFTC010000439.1, from coordinate 3,623 downwards.
GCCTTCCTCGGCGACCCGGCCAAGGAGGACGAGCTGTGGCGCTGGCGCGAGGCCAGCCTGGGCGTGGAGGCGTACCCGCCGGAGGGGCGGGAGACGTACGAGGGCTGGTCGGACGCGGCCGTGCCGCCCGAGCGGCTGGGCACGTACCTGCGCGACTACGAGCAGCTGCTGCGCCGCCACGGCTACGCGGACTCGGCCCTGTACGGGCACTTCGGACAGGGATGCGTGCACGGGAGGCTCCCGCTCGACCTGCACACCGACGACGGGATCGCCCGATTCCGGGCGTTCGCGGAGGAGGCGGCCGACCTGGTGGGCGCCTTCGGCGGCTCGCTGTCGGGGGAGCACGGCGACGGGCAGGCGCTGGCCGAGCTGCTGCCGCGCATGTACGGCGACGAGGTGGTGGAGGCGTTCGGCCGGTTCAAGGCGATCTTCGACCCGCGCAACCGGATGAACCCCGGCAAGGTCGTCCACCCCAACCGCCTCGACCAGGACCTCGCCCAGCGGCACTTCTACCCGCTGGAGCCCCGGCAGAAGTCCTTCGACTACCAGGGCGACCACGGCCGGTTCGGGCACGCCGCCACCCGGTGCGTCGGGATCGGCAAGTGCCGCCAGGACACCTTCGAGGGCGGGGTGATGTGCCCCAGCTACCGGGTGACGCGCGAGGAGGAGCACTCCACGCGGGGACGGGCCCGGCTGCTGGGGGAGATGGTGCGCGGCGAGCTGATCACGGACGGCTGGCGCTCGGCCGCCGTGCGCGACGCGCTCGACCTGTGCCTGGCCTGCAAGGGCTGCCGGTCCGAGTGTCCGGTGAACGTCGACATGGCCACGTACAAGGCCGAGTTCCTGTCCCATCACTACCGGCGCCGGATCCGGCCCCGCGAGCACTACTCCATGGGCTGGCTGCCGATGTGGGCGGCGCTCGCCTCCGCCATGCCCGGCCCGCTCAACGCCCTGGCCCACACGCCGGGCCTGTCACGGCTCCTCAAGGCCGTCGCGGGGGTCGCGGCCGAGCGGGAGCTGCCCCGCTTCGCGAAGGAGCGCTTCACCGACTGGTTCAAGCGGCGGGGCCCGGCGCGGCCCGGCACGCGGGGCAAGGTCGTGCTGTGGGCGGACACGTTCACGAACAACCTCGACCCGCACATCGGGCAGGCGGCGGTGAGCGTGCTGGAGGCGGCCGGGTTCGAGGTGCACGTGCCGCCGGTGGCGCTGTGCTGCGGGCTGACCTGGATCTCCACGGGACAGCTCGGGGTCGCGCGGCGGGTGCTGGCGCGCAGCGTGCGCGCGCTACGGCCGTGGGCGGAGTCCGGGATCCCGGTGGTAGGGCTGGAGCCGAGCTGCACCGCCGTGTTCCGCGCCGACGGGCCGGAGCTGCTGAACACGCCGGACACGCGGCTGCTGTCGGAGCGCACGCTGACGCTCGCCGAGCTGCTGGAGTCGCGGGCGCCCGACTGGCGCCCGGCCTCCTCTGGAGGGGAGGCGGTGGCGCAGGTGCACTGCCACCAGAGCGCCATCATGGGGTACGACGCCGACCGCGCCGTTCTCGACCGCTTCGGGATCCGCACGGAAGTCCTGGACGCGGGCTGCTGCGGCCTGGCCGGGAACTTCGGGTTCGAACGCTCGCACTACGACGTCTCGGTGGCCTGCGCGGAGGAGTCCGTCTGGCCCGCGGTCCGGGCCGCGGGCCCTGACCAGGCGATCCTCGCGGACGGCTTCTCCTGCCGCACCCAGATCGCCGCCTCCCGCACCGGCCGCCAGGCCCGCCACCTGGCCGAACTCCTGGCCACGTCGCTGTCCCGCCCGGAAGCCGGCTGAGCCACCCTCCGTGGTGTTTCCTGCGGGCAGAGCGAGTACGCCGCCCGCAGGAAGCACAACGGAAGCGATCCGGTAGCGCTTTGCGCAACGGTCGGGTCCGTCCTGAAAGATCCTTTCTCCTCTTCCTCATACGAGGTCACGTCGAATGTCCACATTCTTACGCTGGGCGCCAGTCCGTACCAGAACGCTGGCGGCGCTGGCCCTGCTCACCGTCCTGGGCTCGCTGCTCACCGCGCCCGCCGCGTCCGCCACCGCGGCGGGCGCGCCGATGCTGCCCCTGTTCGTCCGCAGGGCGAGCGACGGCCACCTGCTCGCCTACGAGCCCAAGGGCACCGGCGGCCTCCAGACCCCCGTCGACCTCGGCGGCGGCTTCTCCGCGGCGACCGCGATCCTGCGCGCCACCACCTCGGAGAACGGCACCGGCAACGACCTGTTCTTCCGCCTGGGCGGCGAGCTCTACTACACCGCCGAACGCGGCACCTCGACCATGCCGGTCGCCTCGAACATGGACCAGTACAACCTGATCATGACCCCGGGCAACATGGGCAGCAGCGCCTCGCCCGAGATCATCGCACGCGACACGGCCGGCGCCCTGTGGCTCTACCCGGGCCGCTCCGACGGCGGCCTCTCCGGCCGCGTGCAGGCCGGGACCGCCGGGTGGAACGGCATGGACGCGCTGGCCGGATACGGCGACTACACCGGCGACGGCAAGAACGACCTGCTGGCCAGGACCACCGCCGGCACCCTCTACCTCTATCCGGGAACGGGCGGCGTCACCGAGAACCAGATCCTGGGCGCCCGCGTCAGCGCGGGCACCGGCTGGGACGCCTACACCGCCCTGGTCTCGACCGGCGACAACAACGGGGACGGCAAGGCCGACCTGATCGCCCGCGACTCCGCCGGCGCGCTCTGGCTGTTCAAGGGCACCGGCGTCTCCTCGGCCCCCTTCGCCGCCAGGGAGAAGATCGGCAACGCGGGCTGGAACGCCTTCAACGCCTTCTTCTGAGCGCACCCGTCCCCGCAACCAACGGCTGAAAGCTGACCATGTTCACCAACGCCTCTTCCTCGCGCCGTGCCCGGCGCCCTCTTTTAGGACGGCTGCGCGCCACCGCCGCGGCCTTCACCGCCGTCGTGATCGCCGGCGTGCAGTTCGCGCCTCTGCCCGGCGCCGGTCCGGCGGCCGCCCACGCCGCCGAGTACGACCTCGCGCACGCCGCGTCGGTGCGCGCGGCCCAGTGCCTGCTCACCGTCGTGCAGCGCAAGGGCGGCCAGGGCCTGAAAGCCGTCGCCCGTGCCGGGCTGGGCGGCACTGACGACGTCCTGTTGCGCAACGCCGCCGACGACTACTGGGCCGACCCGCCCACCCCGCTGCACACCGCCTTCGAGCAGGACGAAGAGCGGGCCGACGCCAAGCTGGATGAACTCGGCGACCGGCACTACGTCTGGGAGGAGTCGCTGGCCGTCCCGCCCCCGGCGGGCTACACGGACGCCGACTTCCAGTGGATCAAGAACAAGGACGACCCGTTCAGCAAGGTCGGCCTGCTGCCCTGGATCTCCAACCAGTCCTGGCAGGACGAGGACGGCTTCTACGCCGACCAGACGCCGCGGGCGGCCAAGGAGTCCGTGGGCGCGGCCAAGCAGATCGCCGCCGAGCGTTATCCCGAGAACGGCGACGACTACGAGGGGTGGGCGGCGTGGGAGGACATGACCTTCATGCACCCCATGTACGCCGACGACGCGCGGGCGTTCCTGGAGCGGGGCGGGTTCGCGGAGAGCGCGCCCGATCCGGACAGCATGGAGTTCCGGGTCGA
>NZ_JBSFTC010000438.1:0-7143 GCF_053590415.1 Nonomuraea sp. NPDC003201 | reverse complement strand
CCCGACCACGAGATGTTCGACGACCCGAGTGAGGTCCCCGAGGCCCTGACGACCAGGCGCTGATCACGCAAGAACGCGACGGGGGGGCCCCAGGGCCCCGCCCGTCGTCCTGTTCACCCGAGCCCTCCGGTCAGCGCGAACGCCCACACGGGCACCAGCCCCCGCTTCAGGAGCTTGAACGTGGGGATCGGGCTGCTGCTGACGGTCTCCTTGTACGTGATCGCCGCCCGGCCCTTCAGGTACCACCTGCGCGGGCTGTCGTCCCGCCGGGTGAACTGGATGACCGCGTCCTTCCGCCCCAGGGAGAGGGGCTGATGCACGTACCCGAACCGGAACGCCTTCGGGGTCCTGCCGCGCAGGGTCGCGGCGAGCGAGTCGGCGGCGTGCAGGCCGGTGGGGATGCCGCCCTGGCAGGTGCCGTGCAGCACGCCGTACGGCTGGCTGACCGCGGCGGCGTCGCCGACGGCGTACACGTCGGGGTGGGACACCGAGCGCAGCGCGGAGTCCACCACGATCCGGCCGCGGGCGTCGACGGTCAGCCCGGACCCGGCGGCCAGCGGCAGCCCCCTGGTGCCGGTGGTCCACAGTGTCGCGTCGGAGTGGACGAGCTCGCCCCCGGCCAGCTCGACGCCCTCCGGCAGCACCTTGGTGATGTCCGCGCCGGTCCGCACCTCGACGCCCAGCCGCTCCAGCACGGCGTCCAGGTGGGCGCGGGCCCGCTCGCCCATCATGGAGCCGGGCCGCCCCCTGGTCAGCAGGACCACGTGCAGGTGCGGGTGGGCCTCCGCGATCTCCGCCGCCGACTCGACGCCGGTCAGCCCACCGCCGGCCACGACGACCGTGCCCGAGGTGAGGGCGGTGAGGCGTTCGGCGAGCCGTACGGTTCCCGCGTGGTCGTCGTAGACGAAGGCGTGCTCGGCGACGCCGGGCACCGAGGCGTCGGTGACGGTGCCGAGCGCGTAGATCAGCTTGTCGTAGCCGAGCACGCGCCCGTCCGCCAGCCGGGCCTGCCGCCGCTCAACGTCCAGCCCGGCCACCCGGCCCTGGACGAACTCGATGCCGGTGCCCGCGACCACGTCCTCCAGCGGGAAGTCCGTCAGCCGCTGCCCGGCCGCCGTCTGGTGCAGCCTGAGCCGCTCGGTGAACCTCGGCGAGGCGTTCACCAGCCGCACCCGGCCGCCCGTGCGGCGGGTCCTGACGGCGGTCCTGATGGCCGCGACGACTCCGGTGTAGCCGGCTCCGAGTACCAGGATGTCGGTCATTGTCCTTACCTCCTCGATCCGGCCTGAAGACGGATCGAGAAGGCTCGGATGTGACATCGGGCTATCCGGCGGCCGGCACGGCGGGCTTGTCGTTCGTCCAGCCGACCTTGTACGTCTCGACCCCGCTCTTGCCGGCCACCGGCTTGCCGTCGTCCCGCAGGTCGGTGTAGTGGGCCAGCAGCGTCATCGTCCGGGTGTCCACGATGAACTGCTCCTTGAGCACCGATCTCTTCTGGTCGTAGACCGGCAGGGCGACCTTCTGACCGGACCGGTTCAGCGGGTCCTTCGCCCGGCCGAGGTCACTGACGCCCTTGGTGGTCCTCAACGCCTGGTACGCGGCGGACCTGACCTTGAACGGCACCGGGTTCTCGTACAGCAGGTGGGTCATGTACCCGGCCACGTACCGGTCGAAGTGGATCAGCCGGTCCTCCTTCTTCGCCTTCGGGTCGGAGGTCTTGGCGTCCTCCGCGGCCCAGTCGATCCAGGCGCGCACGTCCGCGACGGCGCGCGCCCTGGGGGCTTCGGGCTCGGTCGGCAGGCCTGGAGCTGGGGTGGCGTTTGGCCCGCCGCTGGAAGCCCGCGTTCCGGTTCCCCTCACCCGAGCGGATCAGCATCCAGCGGCTCTCGCGACGCTGGGGCCGGGTAAAGCTGCCGAAATTCGGTTGGGTGCGGTTTCGCTGGTCACGCCCGCCGGGCGGGACTGTCCGCTCAACAACGGTGTCCCATGATGGCGGGCGCTGGTTCGTGGCGTTCCTGATCGAGGACGGACAGGCTTCCCCAGCGGCGCATCCGGGCCCGTGGGCCGGGATCGACCGCGGCGTGATCGTGGCCGCCACCACCTCTGATGGCGACTTCCATGACCGCGCCTACATCGCGACCGGCGAGGCTGAACGCTACCGCCGTTTGCAGCAGCAACTTGCCCGGACCCGGCGCGGCAGTAACCGGCGCAGGCGCGTGATCGCGAAGATCGGGGCGGTGATGCGGCGGGTCCGGCACCGTCGGGCTGATTTCAACGCGCGCACCGCAGCGAGCCTGTGCGAGCAGTACGGCACGGTAGTGCTGGAGGACCTCAAGACGGCGAACATGACCAAGTCAGCGTCCGGCACCATCGAGTGTCCGGGCAGGAATGTGGCCGCCAAGTCCGGCCTGAATCGGGCCATCTTGGATAAGGGCTGGTACGGGCTGGAGCTTGCGCTCACCAGCGCGGCGCGTCGTACAGGCACTCAGATCGTCAAGGTCAACCCGGCGTACACAAGTATCACGTGCTCGACCTGTGGGGCGGTGGACGCGAAATCGCGCGAGAGCCAAGCGCGGTTCTCCTGCACCTCATGCACAATGGTCGAACACGCTGACGTGAACGCCGCCATCAATATCAAAACGCGGCCGGGCAGGTCGTGTCAGGACGTGGAGACCTGGCTGTTGGGCGGTCTGTGAAGCGTCAACCACCCCGGACGCGAGCGCGGCCCCACGCGCCGGCGGCATGGGGAATCCCGGTCGTTCAAGGCCAGGAGGAAGTCAATCAACCGATAGGGCGTTTTCTTCTCCCCACACCGGTTGCGCCAGGGCTCTGACAGGACGATCCGCCTCTTTAGGGAACTTCCCAGCCGCGCTCGCGCAGGGCCTCGACCAGCATGGACACGGCGTCGGGCTCGACCGACAGCTCGGCGATGCCCAGGGGCAGCCCGGGGGCGTGCTCCAGGCGCACGTCCTCGACGTTGACCCCGACCTCGTCGCACACCTGGAAGAGGCGGGCGAGCTGGCCGGGGCGGTCGCCGATGACGACCTGGACGACGGCGTAGGAGGAGGCCGGGCCGCCGTGCTTGCCGGGGATGCGGTCGTGGCCGACGACGCCGCGCTTGAGCAGCTGGGTGATGTCGTTGGTGGCGGTGCCGTCGCCCTCGGCCAGGGCGCGCAGGGCGCTGGCGGCGTCGGCCAGGTCGGCGGCGACGGCTTCGAGCACCTCGGCGACCGGGGAGGCGTTGCCGGACAGGATGCCGAGCCAGAGGCTCGGGTCGCTGCCCGCGATCCTGGTGACGTCACGCACGCCCTGGCCGGCCAGGCCGAGCGCGACGTCGGTGGCGTCGGCCAGGCGGGCCGCCACGGCGGAGGCGGCGACGTGGGGCGCGTGGGAGACGACGGCGACCGCGCGGTCGTGCTCGGACGCGCTCACCTCGACCGCGTTGGCCCCGCACAGCTCGATCAGCCGCAGCACGGTCGCCTTGGCCTCGGGGTCGGCCTCGTCGGTGGGGCACAGCGCCCACGGCCGGCCCAGGAACAGATCGGCCCTGGCCGCCCCCGGGCCGGACTTCTCGCGGCCCGCGAGCGGGTGGGAGGCGACGTAGGAGGTCAGGTCGCAGCCGAGCTGCGTGGCCCGGTGCAGGGGCTCGGCCTTCACGCTGGCGACGTCGGTGTAGAACCTGGCGGCGTTGATCCGCTGCAGCTCCAGCAGCTCGGTCGCCACGTGGGCCGGGGGGACCGCGATGATCGCCAGGTCCACCTCGCCGGTGTGCTGCTCGTCCGGGTCCCAGTCTTCGCCCGCGCCCAGCTCCCGTGCCAGCCGTACGGCGGCTTGATCGCGGTCGGCGAGCAGCACGCGTACGCCGCGCTTACGCAGCGCCAGGGCAGCGGAAGTGCCGATGAGGCCGGTGCCGACGACGAGCGCGGTGCGAAGTTCCATCTCGATGTCCTGATTTATCGGGCCATAGTGGGCGTGAATATGCCCTGACGTAATCGCCGGGCGTTACTGGGCGATATCCTGCCGCAACTTCACCGCGCCACGCAGGTAGACATGCTGGATCGCGGAGCGCGGGCGGTCGAGGTCGACGTGGGCCATGAGGCGTACCACCCGGGGCAGCGCGCCCGGCACGTCGATCTCGGTGCAGCAGATCAGCGGCACCTCGTGGAAGCCCAGCTTGCGCGCCGCGAGCGCCGGGAACTCGGCCGTCAGGTCGGGCGTGGCCGTGAACAGCACGCTGATCACGTCGTCGGTGGTCAGCTCGTTACGCTCCATGATCGCGGTGACCAGCTCGGTCGTGCCTGCGATGATCGAGTCGCGGTCGTTGGCTTCCACCTGGATCGCCCCGCGGATCGCCCGCACCATGTGGTTTGTCCCCTTCCATAGCGGGAGAGCCCGTGCGGAGATTCGCACGGGCTCCTGCGTCCGGCCAGATTACAGCTTCACGGCCGCGTAAAGCTCACCGACCTCTTTCAAGGTCAGCGCCCTGACCGTCCCGGCTTTGGTACGGCCCAGCTTGACCGGGCCGAACTCGATCCTGGCCAGGTCGATCACCCGGTGGCCCGCCACTTCCAGCATGCGCCGGACGACGTGCTTGCGGCCCTCGTGCAGGACGACCTCGACCAGCGCCTGCTGGCCGTGCTCCTGCACGATCGCGAAGCTGTCGGCCTTGACGATGCCGTCCTCCAGCTCGATGCCCTGCTTGAGCCTGCGGCCCAGGTCGCGCGGGATCGGGCCCGGCACCTTGGCCCAGTACTTCTTCTGCACGCCGTAGCTGGGGTGCGTCAGCCGGTTGGCCAGCTCGCCGTCGTTGGTGAGCAGCAGCAGGCCCTCGGTCTCGGTGTCCAGCCTGCCCACGTGGAACAGCCTCGGGGCCAGCTCCTCCACGTAGTCGGCCAGGCACGGGCGGCCCTGCGGGTCGCTCATGGTGGAGACGACGCCGATGGGCTTGTTCATGGCGTAGTAGACGAGGTCGGGGGCGGTGGGGACGCGCTTGCCGTCCACGTGGATGACCTGCGTCGCCGGGTCCACCTTGGCCCCGAACCGCCGCACGACCTGGCCGTTCACGGTGACCCTGCCGTCGCCGATCATCTCCTCGCAGGCCCGGCGGCTGGCCACGCCCGCCTGGGCGAGCACCTTCTGCAGCCGCACCCCGTTGGGGACCTCGGTGGTGTCGCGCTCGTCGGTGTAGTCGTCGGGGTAGAAGTCGCGGTCGCGGAGGGGCTGGCGAGCGGCCTTCACGCGGTCGCGCTGGGGGCTGCCGCTGCCGATCGTCTGCACGTCGTCGCGGCGGGGGGTACGGGGGGCGCGGTCGGCGGTGCGGGGGGCGGTGCGGGGGGCATCGCCGTCCCGCCTGCCGAACCGGGCACGCGAGGAAGCCGGAGCTCCGCCGTCCCTGCGCCCACTCCGATCGACCCGGAACCCGCCACCGCCACCGCGCTCATCACGCCGCCCGGCACCGTAACCACCGCGGTCGTCGCGCTGCCCGGTACCGGAACCACTGCGCTCATCGCGCCGTCCGGCACCGTAACCGCCGCGGTCATCGCGTCGGCCGGCACCGTAACCGCCGCGGTCGTCACGCCGGTTGGCCGTGTAACCGCCGCGCTCGTCACGCCGCCCGGCACCGTAACCGCCACGCTCGTCGCGCTGCCCGGTACCGGAACCACTGCGCTCATCGCGCCGTCCGGCACCGTAACCACCACGATCATCGCGTCGGCCGGCACCGTAACCACCACGGTCATCGCGTCGGCCGGCACCGTAACCACCGCGGTCGTCACGCCGGTTGGCCGTGTAACCGCCACGGTCGTCACGCCGCCCGGCACCGTAACCGCCACGCTCGTCGCGTCGGTCGGTTCCGGAGCCGCCACGCTCGTCGCGGGAACCGCGGGCGCGCTCGCCGCCGGAGTCGTCACGACGCCCGGCGCCGTAACCACGGCGGTCGTCGCGGAAACCGCCGCCACGCTGGCCGCCGCGCTCGTCGTCGCGGCGCTCGGAGCGGTATCCGCCCCGGTCGCCGTAGGGCCGCTCCTGGCGCTCACCGCGCCCGTTGCGGTCGTCGTACCGGCTTCCCCGGTCTTCGTACCGGCTCCCACGGTCGTCGTTCCGGCCGGCGCGGTCTTCGGTCCGGTTGCCGCGGTCTTCGTAACGGCTGCCGCGGTCGTCACGCGCCGGGTAGCGCTCGCCGCGGGGTTGCCTCTGCTCGCGGCCGCCGGACCCGGCACGCGAGCCGCTCCGGTCGGCGCGGAGGGAGTCCCCGGACCCGCCGCGGAAGCCGCCGCCGGACCGGGATCCTGAACTGGAATCGGAGCGGAAGGCGGGACGTCCCGCTCGGCCCTGACCCGAGCCGCCGGTACGTCCACGACCGCGTCCATCACCGGACGGGGTGCTACGCCTGTTGATCACTTTGTTGTCTCCTCGAGGTTTTCCACGTCGTCGGGGAGGAGGGGCGCGAGCTCGGGGAGCTCGCTGAGGTCCCGCAGTCCCAGACGTTCAAGGAAGTATGAGCTTGTCCGGTAGAGCACTGCCTGGCTCTCCGGGTCGGTGCCGGCCTCTTCGACCAGCCCTCTCGCGACGAGCGTCCGCATGACGCCGTCACTGTTCACGCCGCGTACCGCGGCGACGCGGGCCCGGCTCACCGGTTGCCGGTAAGCCACGACCGCAAGTGTTTCCAGCGCGGCCTGGGTGAGCCGCGTCTGCTGGCCGTCGCGTACGAACCGCTCGACCAGGGGCGCGCAGTCGGCACGCGTGTAAAAACGCCAGCCGCCCGCGACATCTCTCAAGTCAAAACCTCGGCCGGCAGCGGTATATTCCGCCGCCAGGCCCCGCAATGCGGCGGCGACCTCGTGGGTGGGCCGCTCCAGCACCTGGGCCAGGGTGATCTCGGCCACGGGCTCATCGACGACGAGCAGGATGGCCTCCAGCGCCGCCGCCAACGTCGGCCCTTCCCCCGCGCGCTCCTGGCCCTCCTCCGCGTCCCCGGGCTCCTCCTCGAGGCCTTCCGCACCCCGCCCCGGACCCGCGCCCGAGGGAGCCGCGGCCGGGGCGGCATCCCCTCGTGCGACAGGTCCATGAGGTTGTCCACCAGCAGCCCGAACCGCGCCTTGAGCGGCTCCATCCCCGACACCGTCGTGTACTCGGGAGAGTCCA
>NZ_JBSFTC010000437.1:0-7184 GCF_053590415.1 Nonomuraea sp. NPDC003201 | reverse complement strand
CGGGCCGAGGAGATCCCCGCTACCAGTCGCCCCGGTAGAGCTGGCCGCGGACCGCGCCGCCGGGGAATTTGGCGTTGTGCAGGTTGGCGTACCAGTTCTTGGGGTTCTTCCAGATGCGGCGGGCGGTGGCGGTGTCGGTCTTGGAGCTGCCGGCGAGGCCGTTGACGCTGGGTGGCAGGCCGTCCTTGGCCTCGAAGAAGGGGACCACGACGGGGCCGTTCTTGCCCTTGGGGGCGCGGTGGACGTGGGCGGCGGTGGGGGTGTCGACGTGTTTCCAGGTGGCGGCGAACCAGACGCGGTCGCCTTCGGGCTGGACGAGCCAGGCGGCGCGCCCGTTGTGGTCGCCGACCTTGGTGCCGGGGGCGGGGATCTCCTGCTTGCCGTCGGCGCGGGTGGTCAGGGTGCGGCCGAAGCCGTGGGCCAGGACGCTCTCCAGGGCGACGGGGCGGATGCGCTGGAGCTGGGCCCGTACGGCGCCGCCGGCGAAGTCGGCGTTGTGGAGGTTGGCGTACCAGCCCTGGGGGTTGTTGAGGATGCGGCCGAGGAGGTTGAGGTCCTTGACGATGACGGTGCCCTTGATGGCGTGGAGCTGGGCCGGCAGGGCGGTGGTGATGAAGGGGATCTTGACCTCGCCGTTCTGGCCGGCGTTGCCCTTGTGGATGTGGAAGCCGCTGGGGGCGTTGACGTTGCTCCAGCGGACGGCGTAGTCGACGCGGTTTCCGTGGATGCGGAAGACCGCGAGGGCGGCGCCGTCGTCATCGCCGACCTTGGTGCCGGGTGCGGGCACTTCGTGCTTGCCGGCGAGGCTGGCGGCCAGGTAGACGGGAGTGCTGGTCTGCGCGGCGGCCGGTGGCACGGGAGCGGCGACCAGTGCGGTGGTGACGGCCAGGCCAGGAAGAACGAGGGTGCGCTTGTTCATGAATCGGCCCTTGGTTAGGTGATTGCTTACTCCTGGGAGGTACGGGCCGATTCATGAACTTGGTTCAACCGTTCTGCGTCACCAGGTGACGGGCAGCTCGTGCATCCCGTACACGCTGGCCTCGTCCTTGAACGAGAGCTGCTCGGCGGGCACGGCCAGCCGCAGGTCCGGGATCCGGCGGAACAGCGAGTCGAAGACGATCTCCAGCTCCACGCGGGCGAGGTTCTGGCCCAGGCACTGGTGCGGGCCGTAACCGAAGGCCAGGTGGCTGCGGGCGTCGCGCTCGATGTCGAACGCGTCGGGGTCCGCGAACACCTCCGGATCGCGGTTGCCGGCGTTGGCCAGCGTGAGCACGCCCGCCCCCGCGGGGATGACCGCGCCGCCGAGCTCCACGTCCTCGGTGGCCACCCGCATGATCGCGAACTCGGCGATGGTGAAGTGCCGCAGCAGCTCCTCGACCGCGCCCGGCGTCCTGCTCGGGTCCTCGCGCAGCGCGGCGAGCGTGTCGGGGTGGCGCAGCAGCATGTACGTGCCCAGCGAGATCATGTTGGCCGTGGTCTCGTGCCCGGCGATGAGCAGCAGGAACGCCAGGCTGAGCAGTGCGCCGTGGTCCACCTCGCCGCTCTCGCGCTGCTTGACCACCTGGCGGCCGAGCAGGTCGTCGGTCGGGTCCTCCTCCTTGGCCCTGATCAGCTTGTCCAGGTAGACGGCCAGCTCGAAGGAGGCGTGCTGGCGCTCCTGCGGCGTGGCGGCGCGGTTGAGCAGCTGCGCCGAGTGCGTCTGGAAGAAGTCGTGCTCCTCGTACGGCACGCCGAGCAGCTCGCAGATCACCAGCGAGGGCACCGGCAGGGCGAACGCCCGCACCAGGTCGACCGGGCGGGGGCCGTCCAGCATGGCGTCGAGGTGCTCGTCCACGATCTGCTGGATGCGCGGCCGCAGGGCCGCGATGCGCCTGAGGGTGAACTCCCCGATCACGGCGCGTCGCGCCGGACCGTGCTCGGGCGGGTCCATCTCCAGCATCATCTTGGGCAGCGGCGACTCGCCGGGCGCCATCTCGCCGCTCAGCCTGGGGGCGTTGGGATGGCGGCGGTCGGCGCTGAAACGCGGGTCGCTCAGGACCGTACGGATGTCCTCATAGCGGGCGGCGACCCAGGCGTTCGAACCGCCCGGCAGCGCGACCTCGGTGACCGGCTGCTCACGCAGGAGGCGAAGGTGCTGCTCGGGCGGTGCGTACGGGCAGGTGCGGGTGATCTGGAGCGTCTCAGCGGAGTCAGCGGTCACGGTTGTCCCCAATCAGCGTGCCATTCCCAAGTTTCCCTACATCTGTAGGCTAACCTACAGATGTAGGGCACAGTACACTGAGGCGTGGCCCTCACCAGAGACAGAAAGAGCGACCTGAGCGACCCGCGGGTGCGCCGCACCCAGGCGGCCCTGCAACGCACGCTGATCGACCTCGTCCAGGACGGCGACCTGTCCAGGATCAGCGTCGCCGATGTCGCCGAACGCGCCGGGGTGAGCCGCTCCACGTTCTACGACCACTACCGTGACGTGCACGAACTGGCCGAGGCGGCGTGCACCACGATGATCGACGACCTGATCGAGGCCATCCCCGACCCCGGTGTCCGGGACGTTCCGGACGACGCCCCCGACACGCTGCTGACCTTCTTCGCCCACCTCGACGAGCACGCCGGCCTCTACCGCAGCGTGCTCGGCCCCCAGGGCAGCGCGCGCGTCATCGACCACGTGCGCCGCCACGCCACCGTCGCGGCCTACGTCGGCGCGCGCCGCAAGGCCACCGGGGACGACACCCCGACCGACTACACGGCCCGGACCCCGCATGACGTGCCCGCCGCGTTCACGGCGGGCGCGCTCATCGGCGTCGCCACCGACTGGCTCCAGCACGACTGCCCGCGCTCACCCGCCGAGATGGCGGACCTGACCCGCCCGCTGCTGATGGCCGTCTACCGAGGGGACGACCACCCCCAGGCCTAGGAGCGGTCAGCCGGCGGACACCGAGAAGCTGTTGGTGACGAAGTCCATCCCTCCGCTGGAGGAGGTGATCTCGTAGCCGAACTGCACGTTGCCGAGCGTCACGTCGCCCATCCAGCCGTTGGTGCGCAGCCAGTTGAGCACCGCCTTGACGTCCACGGTGCCGGAGTTGGTGTTGCCGGTCCTGACGAACGAGAAGACCTGGTTGGCGCCGTTGCTGCCGCGGTAGACGTCCCAGCTGTGGCCGCCCACCGTGGCGCCGGTCTGGCGGGAGCCGATCGGGCCGACGGCGCCGTGCTTGTTCATCCAGAGCATGATCTCGTACGCGTTGGCCGAGTCCCAGATGTCGTACGCCGTCGTGTACGAGCCGCCGTTCGGCACGGTGACGTTGAAGCTGCTGGTGGCGCTGCCGAGGGCGCTGATGCGTTTGCCGACGTACTTGGTGGCGTTCGGGTACGACTTCACCCCGCCGGTGTTGGGGTGGTTGGCCCACACGCCCCAGTTGCTGTAGGAGTTCGCCCAGATGGTCTGCGGGCCGGCGCCGCTGCCCCAGATGTTGTTGTAGAGCGTGTAGCCGCCGTTGGACCAGGTGCCCCACCGGTCGGTGGAGGACCAGGTGGCGGCCAGCGCGGGCGGGGCGAAGAGGACGGCGACCATCGCCAGTACGCAAACGGGGACGGCGGAACGCATGATCTTGCGCATGCAGGATCCCTTCTGCCTGCCAATTGATTAGTTTGGCTGACATCCAAACTAAACGACACTTTGCGCCTGTTGACTCGGCCGGTCAACCTCGGGTGAAACTTTCGCGGAGGCCACGGCGACGACGCCGTTCCAGCCGCTGATCGCGGTCCGGCCCGGCTACCGGCACTCGGCCAACCTCGCCTCCGCCGCCGCGACCCTGTCACCTGCCACTGCGAGCACTTTCAGCGTCACCGGCTCCGCCGTGGCGCCGCGCACGGTCGTCCGGGGCGAACGCCGACACGCCCCGCTGTACTTCGGCGACGCCTCCGAGACCGCCGGGAGGGTGGCCGACGCCGGGGCCAGGGCCGGGAAGATGGCCGGAGGCGGCATCTCGCGCGACCCGAACTGGCGCGCCGCCGTCGGCCGGCCGCGGCTGCTCGACCTGGCCGCGCGGGGAGAGGTGCTCGACGGCAACCTCTACACCGCCCCCGGCAGGTTCGACGCCCCCTACCTGTCGGAGATCAGACGCCAGCGGCTCCTACCGCTGCTGCGCGGCTGGCCCCGGCCGAGCCGGGCTGAGCTCACGGGGCCGGCCGACGGGGTCGCGGCGGCACGTCCGTTTGGTGGGGTGCCAGGTGCCGTGGCGGCCGGCGCAGTGGGGCCGTGGCGGCTGGAGGCTGGGCTGGGCGGGGGTCGGGACGGGGCTCAGGGCGGCGGTGATGAGGAACGTGGCGGTCGTGGTGAGGGCGCCGGTGATGACGGCGAGGGCTGCTCTCGTTCCAGTTCTCATGGTGCTCCCGGTGTTGTGGTCTGCCGGGTTTGATGCTCGGTTGTCGGTGGTTGTTCGGGGTGTTGTTGCAGGTCAGGCAAAGGGTGCGGGTTTGTGGGCTTATGTCGGGCGGTCGACCTGGTCGGCGACGCAGGCCAGGTACATGTTCGGCAGCTTCGGCGACGACCAGGCGTACCTGCGCCGGAACCGCGCGGCCCTGATCGAGCGTGGCATCGGGGAGCTGCACCGAGGTACGCGACCGGGCCCTGGTCTTCGCCGACGGCGCCTTCCTCGGCGTCGCCGGCCCGGACCAGCGGGAGCTGCCGGTCCGCGGCACCGGCGCCGCCGTGCACCTGGAGGTCCTGGTCGAGAGCCTCGGCCGGGTGAACTACGGGCCCGGCATCGGCGGGCACAAGGGCCTGATCGGCCCGGTCCTCGTGGATCGGCGGATCGTGCAGGGCTGGGACAGCACGCCGATCGCCCCGCAGGAGTGGTCCACCGCCGAGCTGACCCGCGCCCTCGACGGCGGTGCGGTCGAGCAAGGCGGTCCCGGGCCCGAGCAGGCCGAGCGCGCCGGTCGCGGGCCCGAGCAGGCCGAGCGCGCCGGTCGCGGGTCCGGGCAGGCCGAGCGCGCCGGTCGTGGGTCCGGGCAGGCCGAGCGCGCCGGTCGTGGGTCCGGTATGGCCCGGTTCGCCGTCGCGACGGTGGACGTCGAGACGCCCGCGGACACCTTCCTCGCTCTGCCGGGCTCCCGGCGCGGCCTCGTCTGGGTCAACGGGTTCCTGCTCGGCCGCTACTGGGACATCGGGCCGCAGGTCACGCTGTACTGCCCGGCGCCGCTGCTCCGCGCGGGCCGCAACGCCGTGACGGTCCTAGAGCTCGAACGGCTCGGCACGACCCTGGAGCTGCGCGACCGTCCCGAGCTGGGCCCGCCGGAGGAGTACGTCGAGGAGTTCGGCTGACCCGCCGGCCGCTCACCGCTGGAGCCGGGCGTCGGCCGCCGCCAGGAAGACGTCGAGCACCCCGTCGCCGACCTGCGGCTGAGCCGCGCCCCAGCGGTTGCGCGGCGGGCTGACCCGGACGGCGCGGGCCTGCCGCTGCAGCTCACGCGACTCGGCGAGCAACGCGGCGGCCTTGGTCTCGTCCCCGGCCTCCCGGGCCTGCAGCGCGTCGAGCAGGTCCACCATCGCCCGGCCCCACAGCTCGGTGGCGTCCAGCCAGGACGCGGCGTCGTCGGTGAAGCCCTTCTGCACCGCTCCGCCGCGGATGGTGGCCGGCGCCGTGGCGATGGCCTTCGCGTACGGCCGCAGCGCGGTGATCGCCTGGGTGCGCCGCCCGGCCTCCCACGCCTGCCAGAACGCGGCCACCCGCGCGGCGAGCTCGGGCGCCTGGGACTGCCAGGGGGTGCCGCCGAAGGTCGGAGCCATGTGCTCCAGGTCGCCGAAGATCAGCAGGGCCGCGGTGGCCGCCTGGTCGCCGCCGGCGAGATAGGCCATGGCGCGCGGCCAGCTCCTCCTCGCGTCGTACGCCTTGTCGTTCCAGGTGAAGTCCGCGGCGCCGAAGACCGCGACCTTGCTCGCGTACGGCTGGTTCATCGGGTTGGCCACGATGCCGGACAGGTGCGCGGCCAGACCGCCCTCACGCTTGTCGTAGGGCGCCAGCAGCAGCCGGCCACTGGTGTTGCCGTAGTCGTTGACCGGGTAGTTGTCCCAGACGAAGACCTTGCGCCCGAACAGCTGCGCCGCCTTCTCGGCCTGCGCGTTGGTGATCTCCGGCGGCACGGTGTCGGTGCCGGTCCACATCACCTCGACCGCGGGATCGAGGGAGGCCCGCATGGTCTGCTTGTACGTGGTGTCGGTCAGGTCGCCGTACTCGGTGGGCACCATCTGCAGCGGCTGTGCGCCGTCGTGGGTGGCGATGAAGTCGCGCTGCAGGTCGTTGAGCAGGTCGACCTGGGCCTTGGCCGCGGCGGTGCGTCCGGCCGCGCCGTACGCCGTCTCGTCCGCCGCGCAGTTCCAGCGGGTGTAGCTGATGTCGTCCAGCGGGATGGAGAACGCCCTGGCGCCCAGGTCGTAGAGCGCCTGCAGCTTCCGCTTGAGGATGTCGCGGTCCGCGCGGTCGGAGTAGCAGATCGACACGCCGGGGGAGAGCGCGAAGGTGAAGCGGACGTGGTTGGCGCCGGCCCGGGCCACCAGCTCGCCCAGCTCGGCGAGCTTGTCCGCCGGGTAGGGGTCGCGCCACTTGTCGCGGTGGTAGGGATCGTCCTTGGGGGCGTAGATGTAGGTGTTGGCCTTGACGTCGCCGTAGAAGTCCATCTGGTCGAGGCGTTCGGCGTGGGTCCACGGCGCGCCGTAGAAGCCTTCGATGGTGCCGCGCAGCGGCATGGACGGGAAGTCGCTGACCTGGACCCCCGCCACCTGCCAGCCGCCGCCGGACGGGACGAACAGCTGCCGCAGCGTCTGCACGGCGTAGAACTGGCCCGCGGCGTCCTTGCCGCCGAGCGCGATCTGGCGCGGCGTGCCGCCCGAGACCCGCAACGCGTACCCCTCGGCCTGGCCGGGGACGACCGTGCCGCCGAGCGCCTGCGCGATGTCCGGGCGGGCCGCGGGGCCGAGGCGGACCTTGAGCAGGCCGGACGTGCCCGCGGGGATCTTGTCGGGGGCGACCGTGTCCACCCGGCCGGCGCCGTGCGCCCTGAGCTCCCGTACGAGGCGGTCGCGGGCGGCGGGGTCGGTCTGGCCGTCGGCGACGTTGGGATTTGGCCCTAGACATAGGTTGGCGATCATGGGATCTAACCAGTGACAAATAAATTGTTAAATAAGCGCA
>NZ_JBSFTC010000436.1:0-7208 GCF_053590415.1 Nonomuraea sp. NPDC003201 | reverse complement strand
CTGGCGCTGGCCGGCGCCATCATGTGGCTCACCCCCACCACGCCCACCCCCAAGGCCAAGAACGTCTCCGACGTGACCACCGCGCCAACGACCGAGGCGGCGACCACGCCCACGACGCGCCCGAGACGCTCGCGTACCCCCAGGCCCAGCCCGCAGACCGTCGGCACCCCGAGCAACGTCCCGACGGCGGGATCGACGGCCGATCCGACCGGGGACCCGACCGCGAGTGCCACGCCCGCCGCCGGCCGGCTCAGGCTCGTCTACGTCCGCCCGGGCGGCGCCAAGAACGGCGACTGCTGGACCGGCGGCGAGGTCACGCTCCAGGCGATGGTGCAGCGCACGGGCGGGCCGCTGACCTTCCGCTACACCTGGTACATCGACAACGTCGCCGTGGGCCGCTCGTCGGCGCTCGTCACCGAGAACGGCCAGCGCTTCCTGACCTCGCCGCAGAGCCTCAAGAGCACGGGCGGCGTCCATCGCGTCACGCTCCGGATCACGTCCCCGGTCGCCACCCAGCGGACGATCTCCGTCACGATGTGCGACCGGGGAACCTACTGACGGTTCCTCAGCTGGTCGAGCAGGTCGAGGGCGGCGTCGGCGATCACCGTGCCGGGCGGGAAGATCGCGGCGGCGCCCGCGGCCCGCAGCTCGTCGTGGTCGCCGGGCGGGATGACGCCGCCGACCACGATCATGACGTCGGCGGCGTCGAGGCCGGCCAGCGCCCGGCGCAGCGCGGGCACCAGCGTCAGGTGCCCGGCGGCCAGCGACGACACGCCCACGATGTGCACGTCGGCCTCGACCGCCTGCCTGGCGACCTCCTCCGGCGTCTGGAACAGCGGGCCGACGTCCACGTCGAAGCCGAGGTCGGCGAACGCGGTGGCGATCACCTTCTGGCCGCGGTCGTGCCCGTCCTGGCCCATCTTGGCCACCAGGATGCGCGGGCGGCGGCCCTCGGCCCGCTCGAAGTCGGCGCACGCCCGGCGGACGCGCTCGATGTTGGCGGAGGGGCCTGACTCGTCGCGATACACCCCAGAGATGGTACGTACCTGCTCGGCGTGCCGGCCGAACACCCGCTCCAGGGCGTCGGAGATCTCGCCCACGGTCGCCTTGGCCCGGGCGGCGTCCACGGCCAGCTTGAGCAGGTTGTGCTCCAGGCCAGGCGCGGGGTTGTCGGCGGCCTTGGTGAGCGCGTCGAGCGCGCGCTGCACGGCGCCGGGGTCGCGTTCGGCCCTGAGCCGGGCCAGCTTGTCGAGCTGCTGGGCGCGTACGGCGCTGTTGTCGACCTTGAGCACCTCGACGGCCTCGTCGCTCTCGGCGCGGTACTTGTTGACGCCGATCACGGGCTGGCGGCCCGAGTCGATGCGGGCCTGCGTACGGGCGGCCGCCTCCTCGATGCGGAGCTTGGGCAGGCCCGCCTCGATGGCCCTGGCCATGCCGCCGGCGGCCTCGACCTCCTGGATGTGGGCCCAGGCGCGTTCGGCGAGGTCGTGGGTGAGGCGCTCGACGTAGTAGGAGCCGCCCCACGGGTCGATCACCTTGGTGGTGCCCGACTCCTGCTGGATGAGCAGCTGGGTGTTGCGGGCGATGCGGGCGGAGAAGTCGGTGGGCAGCGCGAGCGCCTCGTCGAGGGCGTTGGTGTGCAGGGACTGCGTGTGGCCCTGGGTGGCGGCCATGGCCTCGACGCAGGTGCGGGCCACGTTGTTGAAGACGTCCTGCGCGGTCAGCGACCAGCCGGAGGTCTGGGAGTGGGTACGGAGGCTCAGCGATTTCGGATTTTTCGCGTTAAATCCAGAAACCAGGTTGGCCCACAGCAGCCGGGCGGCCCTGAGCTTGGCGACCTCCATGAAGAAGTTCATGCCGATGCACCAGAAGAACGACAGCCGTGGCGCGAACCGGTCGACATCCATCCCGGCGTCGACCCCGGCCCGCAGGTATTCGACGCCGTCGGCCAGCGTGTAGGCCAGCTCCAGGTCGCACGTCGCCCCGGCCTCCTGGATGTGGTAACCGGAAATGCTGATGGAGTTGAATTTCGGCATCTTCTCGCTCGTATAAGCGAAAATATCCGAAATAATCCGCATCGACGGCGTCGGGGGATAAATGTAGGTGTTGCGGACCATGAACTCTTTGAGGATGTCGTTCTGGATGGTCCCCGCGAGCTGCTCCGGCGCGACCCCCTGCTCCTCGGCCGCCACGATGTAGAGCGCGAGGACGGGCAGCACGGCGCCGTTCATGGTCATCGACACGGACATGCGGTCGAGCGGGATGCCGTCGAACAGCTGCCGCATGTCGTAGATGGAGTCGATCGCCACCCCGGCCATGCCCACGTCGCCGGCCACGCGCGGGTGGTCGGAGTCGTAGCCCCGGTGCGTGGCCAGGTCGAAGGCCACCGACAGGCCCTTCTGCCCGGCGGCGAGGTTGCGCCGGTAGAAGGCGTTGGAGTCCTCGGCCGTGGAGAAGCCCGCGTACTGGCGGATGGTCCAGGGCTGGTTGACGTACATGGTGGGGTACGGGCCGCGCAGGTAGGGGGCCACGCCCGGGTAGGTGCGCAGGAAGTCGATGCCCTCGAGGTCGTGGGCCGTGTAGAGCGGCTTGACCCCGATGCCCTCCGGCGTCTCCCACACCTCACCGGCGTGCTTCGGCGCCTGCGGCCCGTCCTTGGGCAGGGCGTTGAGCGGGATGCCGGAGAAGTCCGGGATCATCGGGTCACCTCCAGGTCATCGAAGGTCTCGCGGAGCACGGCCAGCGCGTCGCAGCCCGCGTAGAGGTTTCCGTCCACGCCTTCGTACTCCCCCTTCCCCGCCAGCCAGACTTTCCTCGCACCGGCCTTGCGCAGTGCGGTGGCGACGGCGGCGGCGTGCTGGGCGTAGAGCTTGTCGGTCGAGCACAGGCAGGCGACGGAGGCGCCGCTCACGGCGAACGCGGTGGCGATCTGCTCGGGATCGGCCCCGGGACCGGCGGTCTCGGTGTCCAGCCCGCCCGCCTGGAAGAGGTTGGCGGCGAACGCGGCCCGCGCGGTGTGGGCGGCCACGGGCCCGATCGTGGCGAGGAACACCGTGGGCCGCTCGGGCCGCGCGTCGGCCAGGTCGCGCAGGGCCTCGAACTCCTCGGCGTAGCGGACCCGGGGCAGGCCGCCCGTCTCGGAGGCGGCCTGCGCGGGCGTGGGCGGTCGTACCGGCTTCTCGTGCACGTTCGGGAACTCGCTCACGCCCGTGATGGGCAGGCGGCGGTGGGCGACGTCGTCGGCGCGGCGGGCGCGGGTGGCGGCGATCCGGTCCGCCACGAGCCCGGCGGCCCGGGTGATCCCGCCGGCCGCCTCGATCTCCTGGAACCAGGCCCACGCGCGTTCGGCGAGGTCGGCGGTGCGGCGCTCGACGTACCAGGAGCCGCCGGCGGGGTCGATGACGCGTCCGAGGCCCGACTCCTCCAGCAGCAGCGCCTGCGTGTTGCGGGCGATGCGCCGCGAGAAGGCGTCCGGCAGCCCGAGGCAGGCGTCGAACGGCTGCACCGTGACCGCCTCCGCGCCGCCGACGCCGGCGGCGAAGCAGGCCAGGGTGGTGCGCAGCATGTTCACCCAAGGATCGCGGGCGGTCATCATGGCCGAGCTGGTCACCGCGTGCTGCCGCTGGCCGCCGTGCCCGGCGGCGCCACACACCTCGGCGACCCTGGCCCACAACCGGCGGGCCGCGCGCAGCTTGGCGATGGTGGCGAACTGGTCGGCGGTGGCGGCGTACCGGAACTCGATCTGCCCTAGCGCTTGCTCGACTGAGAGCCCGCCGTCCGTGAGCGCCCGCAGCTCGGCGACTCCCCGGGCGATCGAGCAGCCCAGCTCCTCGGCGTCGCTGCCGCCCGCGTCGTGGTACGGGGTGGCGTCGACGGTGACGGCCCTGAGCCCCGGGAACCCGTCGGCGCAGCGCCTGGCCAGCTCCAGCCCCGGACCTTCATCGGCGGAGGCGCCCAGGTTGCCCCGCACGGCGCTCCCGCGCCCGAACAGGACCTCGGCGGCCTCGCGTACCCGGTCCCCGGCCTCCAGCACGACCGGCGCCAGGTCGAGGTAGACGTCCTCGATCACGGCGCCCAGCGCGTCCACCGGGATGGCGCCGTCCCCGACGACGAGCCACAGCGAGGTGACCCCGTTCTCCAGGTCGGCCAGCACCGCCTCGGGGTCGGCCACGGCGTGCCGCTGGCGCACGTCCCAGCCGGGGGTGCCGCGGGCCCCGCGCACGTACGGCGCCTCGCCGGGCAACCCCGGATCGCCGGGCAGGTCGTCCAGGTCGTAGAGCGGCGCGACCGTCACCCCGTCATAGGTGGCGGTGGACAGCGCCTCCTCCGGCGCCTCCGTCTCGATGCCCGACTTGCGGAGGACCTCGACCGCCAGCGCCCGCCAGCCGTCTCGCGAGATGGACTCGAACCCCGTGGCCAGTTCCATGGTCGGATACTAGGCGGAGCTCCGAAGGTGCGGTAACCCCGGGTCCACCCCAGGCTCGGTGTGTCGCCGACCCCGGTCCACCCCAGATTCAGGGCCCAGATTCAGGACGCAGATTCAGGGCCCAGATTCAGGACGCGGGCGCCTCCCACGTCAGCCGCCACGTCAGGGGGCCCACGACGCCGTCGTCCTCGAGGCCCTGCCGCCGCTGGAACCTGCGGCACGCCTCGCGCGACCCGGAGCCGTACGCCCCGTCCACGGCCAGGTCGAAGCCGCGCTTCTTCATCTGCGCCTGCCAGGTGCGCACGTCCTCGCCGTGCATGACCGGCGGATACGTCAGCAGCCGCCCGGGGAACGGCGGCGCGGCCGGCTCCGTGGGCGGGGTCCCGCCCGGCCGGGGCGCGCCCCGCCGGATCCAGTCGTAGAGCGGGTCGCCGGGGCAGTCGGTCGAGTAGCCGTCGCGGTGTCCCTTGATCTCCTTGCCCGCGCGGCCCTTGTCGCGCAGGTACTGGACGGCGTCCAGGATCGCGTGCAGCACCCCGTCGGGCGGCTGGACGAGCCCCGCGTTGCCGACGAGCCCCAGCACCGCGTAGTGGCCGGCGTTGAGCCCCGGGCCGTTGGCGGCGGGCAGGTGGTGCGGGCCCCGCCCCTCGAACACCTTGCGGTGCGGGCAGGCGACCATGGTGTTGCCGGTGAAGTAGACGGTCCCCTCCCGGCGGGCCAGCCAGCTCTGGTTCTCGGTCCGGGGACACCAGATCCGGCCGCGGTAGGTCTCCCTCCGGATCCTCAGGGCCGGCCGGGGCATGACGGAGTGCCGGCGCCGGATCGTGGTCAGCCACATGCCCGTCTCCGGCAGGCGGCTCATGGCCGCTCCCGACCCCGACAGCAGCGCGGCGAACATGAACGCCTCCGCCGCCGCCCGGTCCCCGCGGGCGAGCCTGTCGCGCCCGGCGTCGCCCGCCGTCAGGGAGGTCTCCAGGAACAGGGAGAGCTGGGCCCGGGTCAGCGACAGGAGGAATGCGTACCCCGGCACCCTGCCGGGCGCCACCTCGACCAGCTGCCGTCCGGCGTCGGCCGGGAGCCGGAACTCGACGAGATCGTCCCTGACCGTCTCCCTCCAGCGGGACGCGCCCGCGGCGGGAGGGCCGAAGACCCCGTGGAGCGCGGCGCGGACGCGCATGAGATGCGCCGGATCCCGCCGCGACCGGTGGATCGCGACCCCGCTCGCGCTCGACTCACCCTCGGCCGCGAACCACGCGACCAGCTCCACGAAGGCGTCCGACCACTTCGCCTCGGCCGGCAGGTCGGCGCAGGGCGCCGCGACGGGGATGCGGTCCCGGTGACCGATGGTCTCGGTGGTCACCCACAGGCGCCGCGTGTCCTCCCCCGTCTGGCGCTCCACGGGCCAGCGGTGATGGGGGGTGGTCAGGGAGGAGTGGGCGGGCCCCTCCATCCGGATCATCTCCCGCTCCATCGCGGGGAACACGCACACCTCGAGCACGGGCTGCCACTCGGACATGCCCGTGTCGTGGTCGAGCGTGAGCGCGACGTCGCCCGCGCGCAGGTCCCGGTACGACTTCCAGCCCTGCCGGGTGAGGAGCTCGGTCTCCTCGTCGACGCAGTAGCCGATGTCGATCCAGCCGTTGTCGTCCATGTGGAACGCCTGGATCGACCGCACCAGCGAGACGCACCCGCTGTGGTCGGAGACGATGCCGGGGTCGACCCTGCCGCCCGTGTAGTGGACCTTCACTCCCTTGGTGGAGTCGAGCTGCGTGTAGTCGCCGCGCGGCGAGCGGGCGTTCCAGTCTTTGCGTAACACCAGGTCGATGGCCACGGTGAGCTCCGAGAGTCGCTGTCGAGACCACCGAGCGTAACGCGGGGCATGCGGACGGGTCCTGAAGTTGGGTGATTTTACCTAGGGTCTGATCACCCGTCTGTCCGTCACGATCGCGGTGATGAGATCGTGCGGCGTCACGTCGAAGGCCGGGTTCAACGCCTGGGTGCCCTCAGGCGCCACGCGTACACCTCTGACCGTCACGACCTCGTCCGCCCCTCTGTCCTCGATCTCGATGTGCTCGCCGGTGGGGGTGTTCTGGTCGATCGTGGACTCGGGCGCGACCACCACGAACGGCACCCCGGCGCGCTCGGCGCCGAGCGCGAGGGCGTACGAGCCGATCTTGTTGGCGGTGTCGCCGTTGGCGGCGATGCGGTCGGCGCCGATGAGCACCGCGTCCACCTCGCCCTTGGCCAGCAGGTACGGCCCCGCCGAGTCGGCGATGAGCCGGTGCGGCGCCCCCATCCTGGCCAGCTCCCAGGTGGTGAGCCGGGCGCCCTGCAGCAGCGGGCGGGTCTCCAGCGCGAGCACCTCGGTCAGCCGCCCGCGCTCGTGGAGCGTCTGCACGACGCCGAGCGCGGTGCCGCGTTCGACGGCGGCCAGCCCGCCGGTGTTGCACACGGTCATGATCCGCAGCCGGTCGCCTTCGAGCAGGTCGGCCCCGCGCTCCCCCATGGCCACGCAGGCGGCGATGTCGTCGTCGCGCACGCGCAGCGCGGCCGCGAGCACGGACGCGTGGCCTTCCCGCAGGTGGGCGGCGGCCCGGTCGACGCCCCACGCGAGGTTGACGGCGGTGGGCCGGGCGGTGCGGAGCCTGGCGATCTGCGCGGGGTCGCCGTCGGCCAGCACCACGCCGAGCACGGAGGTCAGCAGGTCCACGGAGGGCCGGACGGAGGCGGGGTCGAGTTCGGTCAGCACGTCGTGGCGTCCGGCGTCGGCGGCGCGGGCCAG
>NZ_JBSFTC010000435.1:0-7234 GCF_053590415.1 Nonomuraea sp. NPDC003201 | reverse complement strand
GCCCCAGCACCTGCTCCGGCGCGCACGGGTGCTCCGTCAGCACCGCGCCGCCGAGGCCGGCGATCAGTCCGGCCAGCGGCGAGGTGGACAGCGCCGCCACCCGGTCGGCCCCGTGGGACGCGGCGGTGTGCACCATCGCCGCCGCCGCCAGTTCGGCCGCGGAGGCGTCGTCGAGCGGCACCCGCCGCTCTCCTCTGAACGGCCGATATTGCTGAGAATTCGCTGTGAGTTTCGCCCAGGCGGCAACCGGGTCACGGACCCCGTCCCGCACCTCGAAATAGAGCCTGACCAGTGCCTGGTTGACCTGCGATCCCCCCATGGAAAAAGTTCAACACAGACAGTGATGCTCTATCGCCATACGTATCGGCATGTCGGGGATAAGAATTGGAAGCCCTGGTGGAAACCACTGCCGGAGTTACGGCAGGCTAGAGGCCGCCATGGATTACGCAGTTCTCACGGGGATAGTCCTCGTCGCCGGTGTCGTACTCGCTCTAGTCGCCCAATGGCGTGATTGGCGTCCACCGCTCGTCGTCGCCATCGCCGTCGGCGTGGCCGTACGCCTGCTCATCATGTACACGTCGGCCATCGATTCGTGGCAACCCGTCGACTTCATGGAGAGCTTCAAGCCCGCGGGCGAGGCCGTGCTGCGCGGCCAGGACCCGGTGCTCGCCAGCGAGGGCGGCTGGCACTTCCTGCCGACCATCCCGTACGTGTACGGGATCCTGCTGTGGCTCGGCATCCCGTGGGAGTACGCCGGGCGCCTGGTCACCGTGGTCGCCGACATCGCGCTCATCCCGCTGGTGGCCAAGCTGGCCGGCGGCCCCAAGGCGTCGCTGCGGGCGCTCCAGTACGCGCTCAACCCCCTCGCCCTGATGATCGCCGCCATCCATGGCCAGGTCGAGCCGGTCGCGCTCGTGTTCGGCGTGGCGGCGTTCGTGGTCGCCCGCGGCCCCGGCGCGATGGAGCGTCCCGGCATCGCGACGGACGTGGTCGCCCGGGTGCGCGCCGGTGTGGCCGCGTACGGCGTGCGCTCCTCGATCCCGCGCGTGCTCGGCCGGGGCGGCATGCTGCACCGCGCGCTGCTGCCGGCCCCCGGCGACAGGGCCGACCTCAAGCGGGGCGCGCTGGCCGGGGTGCTGATGGGCCTGGCGCTGTGCGCCAAGAGCTGGCCGATCTGGCTGATCCCCGGCATGCTGCTGCTTCTGCCCAACCTGCGCTCCCGGGTCGCCGCGATGTTCACCACCGGGATCGTGCCGCTGTTCTTCCTGGTCACGCTGCCGGTCTTCGCGGGCACGTCCCTCAACCAGATCCCCGCCGTCATCAACACCATCCGCGACATCCGCCCCATCGTCGGCGAGTGGGGCTGGACCCCCTGGTACACCGGCGGCGACTGGGCGCTGCGGCCCGACCTGGCCTCGTTCGGCACGAACCTGATCTACCTGTGCGTCGTCGCGGCCGTGCTCTACTGGCGGCGCGCCGACCCGATCGACATGACGACGGCCATCCTGCTCGTCTTCATGGTCGTGACGCCCCGGCTCGGGGCCCAGTACCTGATGTGGTTCATGCCGTTCCTGGTCGCCAGGCCCACCAGGTTCGCCTGGCCGGCCATCGTGGGCGTGTCGATCTGGTCCGGATACGGCTACCTGTACATGACGCAGTTCGACGTCAACAGCTGGTGGTACCTGCACCAGGACTGGTCGCGGGCGTCGATCGTGCTGCTGCCCATCCTGGCGCTGGCCATGCCCTGGGGCCGCCGCGTCGCGACCACGGCCCCAGGACTGGCTCCTCTCGCCGGCCCGTCGAAGCAGGCCAAGGTCAGCTCACCGGCATAGGCCCTCCCACAGGATGATCCACTGGTCGGGGTGGACGTGGGCCACGACGGTGTCGCGGGCGACGCCCGCCGCCTTCAGCGCGGCGTCCACTCCCTGGTAGCGGGTCTTCAGCGAGGCGCGCACCGAGCCGCCGACGCCGCCGAAGCCCAGCTCGACCAGCTCCTGGTAGGAACGGCGGGAGGCGACGAGCGGCTCGGGCCTGCGCTGGACGCGCAGGATCGCCGAGTCGACGGACGGGACGGGGCGGAAGCTCTCCCTGCCGATCGTGTCGCCGAGCCGCCAGTGGAACCACGGCCACGACTCCACCGTGACCAGGCTCCAGCGGCCGTAGTCGCCCGACCGCTTGCGGGCGTACTCCCGCTGGGTGAGCAGCGTCGCCGAGGTCAGGGCCGGCGCCCGCAGGCACCAGTCCACGATCTTCGACGTGATCGAGTACGGGATGTTGCCCACGACCGCGAACGGCTCGCGCGGCGCCCGCGCGGCCGTGAAGTCGCCCCTGACCACGTCGATCCTGGGATCGCTGCGCGTACGGGCGGCCAGCCGCCCGGCGAGCAGCGGGTCGATCTCGTAGCCGATGACCCGCGCCCCCGCCTCGGCGAGCGCCAGGGTGAGCACCCCCTCCCCGGCGCCGGGCTCCAGCACGAGCCCTCCGGGAGCGGCGGCCTTCACCATCAGATCGACGGCATGCCGGTCGGCCAGGAAATTCTGCGAGAGAGTGCGCCTCGCCCGGTCTCTGGGCGTGCGACCGCCGCCGCCATTCCTGGCTTTACGCTGAGTATGCGAATAGTTTCCGTGCGCGAAATTCTGCGCCACAGCACTTGCCCTTTCGGGTCCTCGAGATTGACAGGTCTCGAAGGGCCCTGGGCGCGCGTGCGGACGCTACAGCCTCAGGTGTTCGCGTCCGCTAGCGGGCCAGAGCCCGGCCGTGGCGGATGCGAATGAAAACCGGGCAGGAGAACATGCATGTCATGCCGGTCACAGTAGGCAGCGGTCTGCCGTCCGGGCAACGGAATTAAATGTGAGGCGCGGCCGGCGCCGGGTTCGGCCCGTGTTCCTGTGGGGCGCGCCCGGCACGCTCACCGCGACGTGCCGTTCCGGCCGCGCGGGCCGATCTTCGACGTGAGATGAGCGCTTTGAGCCCGCTTTGAAGTGGTTCGGGTAGACCTTTACCCATGGACCGACCGGCCAGGGTGCTCGTCGTGGACGACGAGCCGAACATCCGCGCCCTGCTCTCCCAGACGTTGCGACTGGTGTCGTTCGAGGTCAGGACCGCGGAGACGGGTGCGGAGGCGGTGACGGCCGCCAGGGAGTTCGACCCCGACATCGTGGTGCTCGACGTGATGCTGGAGGACTTCGACGGGTTCGAGGTCGCCAGGCGGCTGGGCGAGCGCGTCCCCGTGCTGTTCCTGACCGCCCGCGACCGGGTCGAGGACCGCGTCCAGGGCCTCACGTTGGGCGCCGACGACTACGTGGCCAAGCCGTTCAGCCTGGAGGAGGTGGTGCTGCGCATCCGCGCCATCCTGCGCCGCAGCCGCTCGACGCCCCGCAACGACGTGCTCCGCTACGCCGACCTGGAGCTGGACCCCGCGGCCCACCAGGTCTCCCGGGCCGGAGTGCCGGTGGACCTGTCGCCCACCGAGTTCAACCTCCTCGAATACCTCCTCACCAACGCCGGCAGGGTGGTGAGCAAGGCGCAGATCCTCGACAGCGTCTGGCACTACGACTTCGACGGCGACTCCAGCATCGTCGAGTCGTACGTCTACTACCTGCGCAAGAAGATCGACAAATGGCAGCCGCAGCTCATCCACACCGTGCGCGGCGTCGGCTACACGCTGAGGACCCCGCGGTGAGGCCCGCCGCCTGGACCCTGCGCACCCGCCTGGTCATGGCCGTGCTCGGGGTCGCCACGCTCGGGCTGGTGCTCTCCACCGTGGCGGGCGTCGTACTGCTGCGCGGCAGCCTGACGGACCGGGTGGACAAGCAGCTCGAACAGCTCACCAAGATGGCCACGATCAAGAACGGCCAGCTCTTCGGGCCGATACGGACGCTCACGGCGTCCCCGATGAACGACGTCGTCTCCGAGGTGCTCACGAAGCGGGTCGCCGCCATCCAGCAGATCATGGTGTTCGGCTCCGACGGCACGCTGCAGTACAGGTTCGGCGCCTCCGGCCAACCCGGCCCCGTCGTCGACGAGGGCAGGACCGGCGAGAACTACACCGCGCCGGGCACCTCGGGTCCCTCCTGGCGCGTGCGCGCCGTGAAGGCGTCCGACGGCAGCACCCTGGTCTTCGCCCAGTCGCTCGCCGAGGTCGAGCAGACCCAGACCTCCGCCATCGCCATCTTCGTCGCGGTGGGCGCGTTCGTGCTGCTCCTGATCGGCCTGGCCGCCGGCGCCCTGGTACGCCTCGGCCTGCGCCCGCTGACCAGGATGGAGGCCACGGCCGGCCACATCGCCCGCGGGGACTTCGACCGCCGGGTGCCCGCCGACGACCCGCACACCGAGCCCGGCCGCCTGGCCCGCGCCATGAACGTCATGCTCGACCGCCTCCAGTCCGAGATCGCCGCCAGGACCGACTCCGAGGCCCGCATGCGCCGCTTCCTCGCCGACGCCTCCCACGAGCTGCGCACCCCGCTCACCTCCGTGCGAGGCTTCGCCGAGCTGCACCGCAGGGGCGGCGACGCCGGCGAGGCGATGCACCGGATCGAGGACGAGGCCGCCAGGATGGGCGTGCTGGTCAACGACCTGCTCACGCTGGCCCAGCTCGACGAGGAACGCCCGATCGAGCGGCGGCCCGTGGACCTGCTGGAGGTGGCCGCCGACACGATCCGCGACGCCCGCGTACGCGCGCCGGACCGGCAGGTCAGGCTCGCCGGGCTGGACGGCCCCCTCGCACCCGTGACGATCACGGGCGACGACGCCCGCCTGCGCCAGGTGGCCGCCAACCTCGTCGGCAACGCGCTCTGCCACACGCCCCCCGACGCGTCCGTCACCGTCAGGGTCGGCAGATCGGACGGCCTGGCCGTGCTGGAGGTGTCCGACACCGGGCCCGGCGTGCCGCCCGAGCACGTGCCGCACCTGTTCGACCGCCTCTACCGCGTCGGCCGGGGCAGATCCAGGGCCGACGGCGGCGCCGGGCTCGGCCTGGCCATCGTCTCCGCCATCGTCAGCGCCCACGGGGGCCGCGTCGAGGTGGACACCGCGCCGGGCGAGGGCGCGACGTTCCGCGTCCTCCTACCTGGCTCCGAGGCGGCTCCCAGCTCGCTTTGAACGGAGCTCGGCACATTCGGAGGCATGACGAAGACACTCATCGCGCCCCCGCTGCTGATCGGGTTGCTGGCCGCGTTCGCCGTCGGCTGCGGCAGCGGGCAGGGTGACACGGGAGTCGCCTCCGTGGCCGTGGGCTCCTCCGCGAAGCCCTCCGCGAGCGCCGCCCCGACCGGCACGACGGACCCGCAGGAGCAGGGCAGGAAGTTCGCGCAGTGCATGCGCGACCACGGGATCCCCATGGAGGACCCCGACCCGGACGGCGGCGGCGGCCTCCAGGCGATCGGCGAGAACGCCGACAAGAAGAAGGTCATGGACGCCGTCGCGGCCTGCCAGGCCTACGCCCCCTTCAAGGACCGCAAGAACCTCGACCCGGAGCAGGTCGACAAGCTCCGCGAGCTGGCCAGGTGCATGCGCGAGAACGGCGTGGACTGGCCCGACCCCAACCCCGACGGCAGCTTCTCCAGCGGCACCGCGCTGAAGCTGGACCGGAACGACCCCACGTTCAAGAAGGCCTTCGAGATCTGCGGCAAGAAGTTCCCGAAGCTGGGGGAGCGGAAGTGACGCAGCTCAAGGAGCCCGCGGCGGCCACGCGCGCGTTGCCACCGCGCCGTCGCCGCCCCCTGCGGGCGCTGGCCTGGACGGGCGGCGCCGCGCTGCTCGCCGCCGCCGTCGCTGCCGCCGCGGTGGGCTTCGGCGGAGACGGCACCGGTACGGCCGCCGCCACCCGTACACCCCCGGCCACCGCCAAGGTGACCCGCACGACCCTCACCGAGACCAAGACCGTGGACGGCACCCTCGGCTATGGCGACCCCCTGACCGTCACCGCCAAGTCCCAGGGCACGATCACCTGGCTCCCCGGCGAAGGCGCCACGATCACCCGGGGCCACGCCGTCTACAGCGTGGACGCCGACCGCCGCCCCCTCCTGTACGGCACCATGCCCCTCTACCGCACCCTGGAGGACGGGGTCGAGGGCAAGGACGTCGAACTGCTCGAACGCAACCTCGAGAAGCTCGGCTACACCGGATTCGACGTGGACGGCGAGTTCACCTGGGCCACCAGGGAGGCGGTCGAGGACTGGCAGGACGATCTCGGGCTCGACGTCACCGGCAAGATCCAGCCGGGGGACGTCGTGGTCGCCGACGGCCCCATCCGGGTCGCCGACCTGAAGAAGGCGCTCGGAGACAGCGCGGGCGGGCCCGTGCTGACCGCCACCGGCACCACCCGCCAGGTGCTCGTCAACCTCGACGTGGCCGACGAGCACCTGGTCAGGAAGGGCATGAAGGCCACCGTCGAGCTGCCCGACGGCACCGAGGTGAACGGCAGGATCACCCGCGTGGGCAAGGTCGCCACCGCGACCGGCACCGGCAACGACACGACCACCACCGTGGAGGCCAAGGTGTCGGTGAGCGGGCTGAAGAAGTCGTACGACGCCGCCCCCGTGGACGTCACGATCGTCTCCGACCAGCGGAAGGACGTCCTGGCCGTGCCCGTCGGCGCGCTGTTCGCCCTGGCCGAGGGCGGCTACGGCGTACAGGTCGTCGAGGGCCCGGCCACCCGCTACGCCGCGGTCGAGACCGGCATGTTCGCCGACGGCCGGGTCGAGGTCACCGGGGTCCAGGAGGGCACGACCGTGGCGGTGCCCAAGTGATCGTCGAACTGCACGACGTGAGCAAGGATTACGGCGACGTGGCCGCGCTCCGCGGTGTCTCCTTGGGCATCGAGCACGGCGAGCTCGTCGGCATCGTCGGCCCGTCCGGCTCGGGCAAGTCGACCATGCTCAACATGATCGGCACCCTCGACCGCCCCTCCGGCGGTCTGGTCCGCATCGCGGGGCACGACGTGGGCTCGCTCACCGACAAGCAGCTCTCCGCGCTGCGCGCGAACGTCATCGGCTTCGTCTTCCAGCAGTTCCACCTGGCCGCCGGAGTCAGCGCGCTGGACAACGTGGCCGACGGCCTCCTGTACGCGGGCCCGTCCCTGCGGGAGCGGCGGCTGCGCGCGTACGAGGCGCTCGAACGCGTCGGCCTCGGGCACCGGCTGGGCCACCGCCCGCACGAGCTGTCCGGCGGCGAGCGCCAGCGCGTGGCCATCGCCCGCGCCGTGGTCGGCGAGCCGCGGCTGCTGCTGGCCGAC
>NZ_JBSFTC010000434.1:0-7264 GCF_053590415.1 Nonomuraea sp. NPDC003201 | reverse complement strand
GTCGGCGCCGACGATCACCGACAGCTCGGCCCCGCCGGCGCGCAGCCGGCGCGCCACGGGTTCGAGCAGGCGCAGCGTACGGCCGCCGCGTGCGGCGGGGTTGACGAGCAGGGCGAGTTGAGGGGACACGCCCGGAACTTATCGCCTATCGCGTGGAACCGGAATCCTCCCCGGGGCGATCGTCGTCGACCGGAGCGGAGTCCTCCACCAGCGGGGAGGCCTCGTCGTCGGACAGGTGGGAGAAGTCCTCGGTGGCGGGCCTGCGCTTCTCGCGCACGAACATGAAGAACTCGGCCAGGAAGTACAACACGACCATGGGCGCGGCCAGCGCCATCATCGTCAGCGGGTCGCCGCCGGGCGTGATGACCGCGCCGAAGACGAACATGGCGAAGACCACCCAGCGGCGGTGCTTCTTGACCGTGGCGTGGGGGAGCACGCCGATGATGTTGAGGAACACCAGCAGCAGCGGCAGCTCGAACGAGATGCCGAAGATCACCACCATGATCAGCACGTAGTTGACGTACTCGTCGATCTGGATGATGGCCACGGTGTCGCTCGGCGCGAACCCGAGCAGGATGGCCAGGCTGGTGTCCATGATGATGTACGCCAGCGCGGCGCCGATCACGAACAGCGGGATCGCCAGCCCGAGGAAGGCGATCGAGTAGCGCTTCTCGTTGCGGTAGAGGGCCGGGGTGACGAAGGCCCAGACCTGGTAGAGCCAGACGGGTGAGGACACGACGATGCCGACCATCGCCGAGACCTTCAACGTCAGGAAGAACGACTGGAAGATGCCGCCATAGGTCAGCGTGCACTCGCCGACACGCAGTTGCTGGGCCTGCGGCGTCTCACAGAAGGGCTCCTTGATGAACGCCCAGACCGGATTGAAGAAGATCCATCCGATGATGATGCCCACGACGACGGCGACGGCCGCGATGAGCAACCTGTTACGCAGCTCGCGCAGGTGCTCCATGAGGGGCATGCGGCCCTCGGGATCGTGATCGGGTGCCGGCTGGCTCGACCGTTTGAGCAGCGCCATCTAGCAGTCCAGGTGAGGAGGAGGGATGGGGTCAGACGCGCTTGTCGGCCTGGGCGGCGGCGCTGGCGCGCAGCCGGGCGGCCTGCTCCTCGAGCTGCCTGGCCTGCTCCTCCGCGGACAGCGCGGGGGCGGGCGTGGCCTGGATCTGCGGGGGCTGCGCCGCCGGGGGCTGCGGCTGAGCCGGGGCCTGCGCCTGGGCCTGGACGGTCTGGTTGTCGTCGTCGTCCTCACGGAGCTTGGCCGTCTCGGACTTGAAGATGCGCAGCGACCTGCCGACGCCGCGGGCCATCTCGGGCAGCTTCTTCGCACCGAAAAGCAGGACGAGCACCAGCGCGATGATCAGAAGTTCGGGGACTCCGAGATTCGACATGAAACGCCCTTTTCTAGCGAGTGCCTGTTTCAGCCACGATCGTACGCTGCCTGGGGCGTGGTCTCACCCCCCTGGCCCGCCAATCTGGCCCGCCGCGGCTCCAGCTGGGCAGTCGCCTCGGCGATTTCGCTTTTCAGCGTACGTGCCGCCACGACGACGCGGGCACCCGCGACCCCAATCACGCCGAGCCCCGCCACGCACAGCCCGCCGGCCACGTAGATCCACATCATGACTGGTGAGCGTACAGGGCCAGGGCCCGCTCGGCCTCCTGGCGCACGGTCTCGGCCATCTCGGGGGGTGAGACGACCCGGCCGGTGTCGCCCAGGCGCAGCGCCAGCTTGAGGATCCAGTCCTCGTCGCGGGCCCGCAGCGCCACCCGCAGCCGCCCCTCGCCCAGCTCGGTGACCTGCTCGCACGGGTAGTACTCGGCCACCCACCGCCCGGCGGCGCTGAGCTCCAGCTCGACCAGCTCGTCGGTGGGCGAGGGCCGGAAGACGCCCCGGGTGACGTCGATGGGCTCGGCCTCGGCCGGCGGGTCGGCGGGCACGTCGAGCACCTCGACGCCGAGCATCCGGTCGAGCCTGAACAGCCGCATCGCCTCGGCCCGGTAGCACCAGCCCTCCAGGTAGGTGCGGCCGTCGACGACCACGACCCGCGTGGGGTCGACCTCGCGCGGCGTCACCTCGTCGCGCCCGGGCACGTAGTAGCGCAGCGACAGCCGGCGGCCCCTGGTGAGCCCCTCGCGCACCCGCGGCAGCGCGTCGGGGGCGGCGTCCACGTCGACCGCGAGCTGGCTGCTGAGGGTGGCGGCGCCCTCGCCGGCGGCCCGCTCCAGCTTGGCCGTCACGCGGGGCAGCGCGTCGCCCGGCACCTCGGCCAGCTCGGGGGTCGCGGCCAGCATGCGCAGGGCGACCAGCAGCGCGCTGGCCTCGTCGATGCCCAGCCGCAGCGGCCTGGCGATGGTCTCGGCGTTGTCGATGATGATCTCGCCGCCGTCCCAGGAGACGTCGATGAGGTCGCCGGGGGTGTGGCCGGGCAGGCCGCACATCCACACGAGCTGCAGGTCGTCGATGAGCTGCTTCTCGCTCAGCCCGAACACCGCGGCCACCTCGTCGACCTGCGCCCCCGGGTGGGACATCAGGTACGGCACCAGGGCCAGCAGCCTGGGCAGCCGGTCGGCCGACCCGCTCATCGCAGCTCCTCTGTCATGCCATTGCCCCCTTCAGTCGGCGGATGACGGCCTCGCGAGCGTCCGGCGGCCCGGCGACCTCCACGTCGGCGCCGAGGCTGGCCATCCAGCCGGCCAGGCGTTCGGGGTCGGTGAAGGGCAGCTCGGCCTCGTCCCACCCGTGCTCCCCCGTGCGCACGGCCGCCGCGAGCTGCCGCAGCCCCTCGCACGTTCCCTGGCGTACGCGGACGATGGCCACCCGCTCGTCCGTCGAGTCGTCGGGAAAGCCGACCATACCCCGGAGATCGACCCCTTCGGGCACCTCGACGGCGCCGGGCCTGCCCATGACGGCGACCTGGCCGGTGACGCGGCTGAGCCGGAAGACGCGCGGCGCCTGCCGATCGCGGTCGAACCCGGCCACGTACCAGCGGCCGTTGCGGCTGACCACGCCCCACGGCTCGACGGTGCGGGCGCGCACGCTCTCGCTGCCGGCGCTGCGGTAGTCGAAGCGCACCACGCGCCGGTCGCGCACGGCGTCCCACAGCGCGGGGAAGGCCGGGTCGCGGGTGTCCACGCGCAGCTCCAGCGCGCCCCCACCCATGACCCCGCCCATGACCCCGCCCATGGACGCGCCGACGGGCCGGTCGGTGGCCACGCCGCCGGCGCGCAGCTTCAGCAGCGCCCCCGAGGCGGCCTCGGCCAGGCTGGCCCGCTGCCACACCTGCGCGGCCAGGCCGAGCACGGCGGCCTCGTCGGGCTCCAGGGTGATCTCCGGCAGCTCGTACGACTCGCGCTCGATCCGGTAGCCCGGCTCGTCCTCCCAGGGGTCGCGCACCACGTCGATGGGGATGCCGATCTCGCGCAGCTCGTTCTTGTCACGCTCGAACATGCGCTGGAACGCCTCGTCGCCATCGCGGTCGTAGCCGGGGACGGCCTGGCGGATCTGCTCGGCCGACAGCGGCCTCCGGGTGGCGAGCAGGCAGATCACGAGATTGAGCAACCGTTCGGTCTTCCGGCGCGACATCTGCCTCACTCCTCCTCCATCGACGCTACCCTGCCCCCGTGATCAGATGGCGCAAGGGCGAGGTTGTACGGATCCGACGCGAGTGGCCGGGAGCGGTGGAGCTGGACGTCGCCGTCCCCGAAGGGGAGTGCCGGGCGCTGGCCTATCCGCCGTTGGTCGGCCGCCCCGAACCCGGCGACGAGGTGCTGCTCAACACGACGGCACTCGCGATGGGTCTCGGTACGGGAGGTTACGCCATGGTGGTGGCCGTCCCGAACCGTTTGCCGCAAGATCCCGCCGGTCCGGGCCACCTGGTGAAGGCCCGCTACACGCCGCTGCAGGCCACGGTGCTGGGCGCCGACGAGCAGGACTCCCCGCATCATGACAGATTGCGCGAGGCCGACTCCCTCGACGGGATGCCGGTGGTGGTGGCCGACCTGCACTCGGCGCTGGCGCCGATCCTGTGCGGCCTGTACGCCGACCGGCCCGGCACGCGGGTGGCGTACGTGATGCAGGACGGCGGCGCGCTGCCGGTGTGGTTCTCGATGGCGGCGGCCCGGCTGCGGGAGATCGGCTGGCTGGCGGGCGTGGTCACGGTCGGGCAGTCGTTCGGCGGCGACGTGGAGGCGGTCACCGTCCACACCGGGCTGCTGGCGGCCCGCCACGTGCTGGAGGCCGACGTGGCGATCGTCGCGCAGGGCCCCGGCAACCTGGGCACGGGCACCAGGTGGGGCTTCTCCGGGGTGTCGGCGGGCGAGGCGGTGAACGCGGCGGGCGTGCTGCGCGGCCGCCCGGTGGCGGCGCTGCGGGTCAGCGAGGGCGACCGGCGCGAGCGCCACTACGGGGTCTCGCACCACTCGCTGACCGCCTACGGCCGGGTCGCCCTGACGCCCGCCGACGTGCCGGTGCCGGAGCTGCCCGGGGAGTTCGGCGAGCGGGTCAGGGACCAGTCCGAGCTGCTGGCCGTCCGGCACCGCCTGGTGCCGGTGCCGGTGGAGGGCCTGCACGAGGCGCTGCGGGAGTCCCCGGTGCGCCTGTCGACGATGGGCAGGGGCCTGGAGGAGGACCTGCCCTACTTCCTGGCCTCGGCGGCGGCGGGCAGGCTGGCGGCCTCGCTGCTGTCGTAGGAGTCCTTGAACGTGAACGCCTCGGGGCTCGGCCCCTCGGCCCTGAGGCGCTCCAGCCGCGCCATGCCCTCGGCCAGCGTCGGGATGTGACCCTCGGGGATCCACCACATCACCATGTACGGCTCCGCCAGGCGCAGGAACC
Organism: Nonomuraea sp. NPDC003201; assembly: GCF_053590415.1. Classification (NCBI taxonomy): domain Bacteria; kingdom Bacillati; phylum Actinomycetota; class Actinomycetes; order Streptosporangiales; family Streptosporangiaceae; genus Nonomuraea; species Nonomuraea sp. NPDC003201. The sequence continues at coordinate 2,418 of NZ_JBSFTC010000434.1, read as the reverse complement.
ACTCCCTGCGCCTGCGCAGCACGCCCAGGTGGGCGCTGCGGTAGGTGTAGTTCCACAGGCTGTCCAGCGACTCCCACACCGAGAAGTTCATCAGCAGGTGGTCGCCGTAGTCGTGGATGACGGTGGCGGTGGGGTCGCTCTCGCTCTCCTTCAGCCGCCACACGAACCCGGGGGCCTCGTCGGCGATGGTGTTGACGGGCTCGAGGAGGGCGACGAACTCGGCGAGCTCCTGACTGTCGATGGGCGCGCGCAGATGGGCGATGTTCAGCTCAGCGAGATGCATGACGCTCAGCACACCACCCGTCCGCCTTCTATGTCAATCCTCATTTGTTTTAGAGAGGGAGACGCAGCAGTCCCCCGGCCGCGGGTCGAGCCTGGCCCTGCCCGGCTCGTCGCCGAGCCCTTCGAGCAATCCCTGGCACAGGGCCAGGTTCATGGAGCACACCAGCAGCGGCTGCTCCTCGGCCAGCACGTGGAAGGGGCAGTTGCGCAGCCGCACCGCGCCGCCCTCCTCGTACGGCTCGTAGCCGCGCTCCCTGAGCACCTGCTCGACGGGCTCGCCGGCGTGCCTCTTGGCCAGCCGGGCGCCGGCCTCGCGCGCCGCCCGTTCGGCCTGCTCCTCGGCGCCGAGCGCGTCGACGACCTCGGCCAGGACGGAGGCGAGCGCGCCGTAGTCGCGCGGCGGCAGGCTCACCGACCGCTCACCCCTGGCCCGGCGGTAGACCTTGGCGGGCCGGCCGCTGCCCGGACCCTTCTTCTCCTGCTGCCGGAAACCGCTCTCGAGCAGCCCCGCCTCGACGAGCTTGTCGAGGTGGTGGCCGGCGAGGGTCCTGGAGACGCCCGCGGCCTCGGCCGCCTCCCCCCTGCCCACGTCGCCGCCGTGGCCCGCGACGGCCGCGTACAGGCTGCGGCGTACGGGGTCGTGCAGGAGGGCCAGCGCGTCGAGGTCGTCGCTACTCACAACGGGAGTCTATGAAAGCTTCCGCTTCACGTGCTTGTACGTGCACGCGCGACTGGCGTCGGACGGGACGTTGCCGTACCTGCGCCAGCACGCCCCCTTCTTGATCACCCAGATGTCGACCCACTCGGGCGCGTGGTAACGGCGGTGGGCGGCCGTGGCGTTCTTCAGCACGCGGGCGGCCACGGCCTTGGCCTGGGCCTTGCTGGCGGCGGAGGTGTTCACCCACGTCGTGCCGGCGTCGCCGCCGACGACGCAGGGCTTCTTGACGCCCTTGCAGAAGGGCGGGTCAGAGGCGGCGGACGCGGCCGTGGCGCCGCCGAGGAGGACGGCTAAGGCGGAGGCGATGACCAGGAAAGTACGGATCATGAGGTTCATCCTGCCTCAATAGGCGGCGATGACATCTACGACGTAGACGAGCGTGTCGGTGCCCGTGATGCCGTGGGCGGGGTCGCCGGCGGGACCGTACCCGTAGGAGGGCGGGACGACCATCAGGACCCGGCTGCCGGCGGGCACCCCGACCAGGGCCGCCTCCCACCCCTTGGGCACGCCGCCGTCGCCGATCCTGAACGCCTTCGGCCGGCCGCTCGTCCAGGTGGCCTCGAAGACGCGGCGGCGGCTCCAGATCGCGCCCTCGTACTGGGCGACCACGAGCTGCCCCGCCTGCGTGCCGCGCCCCTCGCCCCTGGCCAGCACCTTGACCTCGAACGCGGCCGGCGGGGCGGTGGCGGGCACCTCCAGCCCGGGCGGGGCGCCGGCGGTGACGCGCACGCCCGCCAGCGAGCCGCCGCCCGCCTCGACCGAGGCGCCCTTGGGGTGGGCGCCGAGGATGTCGACCACGTAGACCAGCTCGTCATCGGGCCCGACGCCGGGCGGCAGGCGCGCGCCACGGCGCTGATCGGGCGGGAGCGCGGCCAGAACCCTGCTGCCGACCCTGCGGCCCCGCAGCGCCCCGTCCAGCCCCGGCGGCAGCTCCCCCAGCGGGAACGCGGCCGGGGTGCCGCGGTCGAAGGTGGAGTCCACCAGGCGGTTGTCCCCGCCGTCCCAGACGTGCGCGGTGTACTGGACGATCACCGTGTCGTCCGCGCCGAGCCGGGCGCCGCCGCCGGTCGCCAGCTCCTCCACCTTGAGCCCGTGCGCCGGTCCGCCGCCCGCGAAGGTGATCGTCGGCCTGGCCCCGAACGGGCCGTCCACCGTCATGCCGAGATCGCGCGCGGCACCGCCCCAGCAGCCGGCCAGCAGGACGAGGACCGGCAGTAACGCGGCGGTACGGCGGTGCGGCATCGGTCCTCCCACGCGGCGGGGCTGGGCGTGGCGATGCTACCGCGTCCGGCCCTCGTCCGGCCCTCGTCCGGCCCTCGTCCGGCCCCGTCCCGCCCCCCCGCGCGCCGGACGCGGGGGCGGCGCAGGTCGCCCCCATCATCTACGCCCCCTACACGACGGTGGTCATTTCCTGGGAG
>NZ_JBSFTC010000433.1:0-7279 GCF_053590415.1 Nonomuraea sp. NPDC003201 | reverse complement strand
CGCACCGCGTACGGGCTGCGCTCCTCCGGCACCACGGGCGCGGGCAGCGCCACGGAGGGCGCGGTGTGCGGCGCGTCCCGCAGCGGGGACCGCGCGAGCGCCACCACCTCCGCCACCTTCTGCTCGGCGAACGCCAGCCGCCCCTTCAGCGCGGGGTCCAGCTCCGGCTCGGCCTCCACGTCGTAGGGGACGTGCAGCAGCGAGCACGACGTGCTGACCACCACCTCCGAGGCGCGCACGGCGCCCAGGGCGGCCAGGGCGCGACCGGGCGAGGTGCGCCAGACGTCGCGCCCGGACACCACGCCCGCCACCACGGTCTTGCCGGTCAGGTCGAGCGCGGGGACGGCGCCGCGGACGAGGTCGATCCCGATGGCCTCCACCGGGGTCTCGGCCAGGACCGGGAGGGCCTCACCGAGGTCGCCGAAGTAGGAGGCCACGAAGAGCCCGGGCCGGGTGGTGAGGGAGCCGAGCCGCGAGTAGGCGGCGCGCACGGCGGCCAGCTCTTCGGCGGTCCGGTCGCCGACCAGCGCGGGCTCGTCGAGCTGGACCCACGAGACCCCCTCGGCGGCCAGCGCGGACAGCAGCTCCTCGTAGCAGGCCAGCACGTCGTCCAGCCGGTCCAGCGCCGAGCCCAGCAGCAGGAACGTCACCGGCCCCACCACCACGGGCCGCGTCTCGTACCCGAGCGCCCGCGCCTCGCGCACCTCGGAGAGCGGCTTGGCCGCGTCCAGCTTGAACACGGTGTCGGGGCCGATCTCCGGCACGATGTAGTGGTAGTTCGTGTCGAACCACTTCGTCATCCGCAGCGGCGCCAGCCCCTCGGTGCCCCTGGCCATCGCGAAGTAGGGGTCGCCGGCCTCGCGGTAGCGCGCGGGCACCGCGCCCAGCAGCACCGCCGTGTCCAGCACCTGGTCGTACAGCGAGAACGTGTTGGACGGCAGCCCTTCCAGCCCCAGCTCGGCGAGCCTGCGCCAGGTCCGCTCCCTGATCCCGGCCCCCACCCGCTCGAGCTCCGCCCGGCTCGACCGCCCGTCCCAGTACGACTCCAGCGCCCGCTTCAGCTCCCGCCGCGGCCCGATCCTCGGATACCCGAGCACCGTGGACTTGGGGAATGGGGACATGTCTGGCTCCCTTGATCTCGTTCGGCTGATCGCAGGCATCCTGCCGAGCACTCGGGAGCTCGTGCATCATGGATTGGTGCTGCTTATGCTCAAGGAGATGCACTGCTTCGCCAGGGTCGCGGAGCGGCTCAGCTTCTCCAGGGCCGCCGCCGACCTGGGGATGTCCCAGCCCGCCATGAGCCAGGCCATCACCCGGCTCGAGCGCGCCGCCGGGGTCAGGCTCTTCGAGCGGACGGCCCGCGACGTGCGGCTCACGGCGGAGGGCAAGGCGCTGCTGCCGTACGCGGAGCAGGTGATCGAGTCGGTCGGCGCCTTCGAGGCCGAGTCGGCCCGGCTGGCCAGGCCGACCATTCATCTCGCTTATCCACCGCTCGTCGGGACGCTGGCGGCGCGGATCGTCAGGCGGCTGGCCGGTCGCACTCCGGCGATCGGCGTGGAGCTGCGGGCGGCGGGCCGGGGCGCGGCGGTGCGGGCGCTGGCGGACGGCGAGGTCTCGGCCGCGATCCTGGCCACTCCGGCGCCGGCGCAGTTCGTGACGGCGGCCAGGTTTCACGTGACGGTCGACCATCTGGCCGTGCCCGCGGGTCACCCGCTGGCCTCCAGGACCAAGGTCGCCCCCGGCGAGCTGGGCGGGCAGGTGCTGCTCACGCCGGGCAGCCGCCCGTGGCCGGGGCTGCCGGGGCGCTCGCGCATGGCGGCCGACGACGACTTCGCGGCCGCGCTCGACCTGGTGGCCGCGGGCGCCGGGCTGCTGCCGATCCCGCAGCTCCTGGCCAGGACCATCAGGAGGGACGACGTGCGCTTCGTGCCGCTCGACGCCGGCGACCTGCGCATCACGTACGCGCTGGCCTGGTCGAAGGAGCGGGTGACGCCGGAGCTGATGGCTCTGGTGCAGGCCGTCCAGGACGCCCTGTGGACCAGGTGACAGGGTGGACTAGGTGAGGGGGAGGTTCTTCAGCGCCTCGCGGCGGCTCAGGCCCGTGATGCCCTTGGCGTTGACGTAGCGGAGCACTTCGTCGGGGTTGGTCTTGGCGTACTCGCGTAACGCCCAGCCGATCGCCTTGCGTGCGAAGAAGTCGTTGTCCGACAGGCTCGGATCGATGCACGCGTACAGCAGGGCCGTGTCGGTGCGCTCCTTGAACCGGTTCTGGCTGAGGATCGCGGTGCGCCGCTTCCACAGGTCGCGGTCGTGCGCCCACTCCAGCATGAGCGGCCGCATGGAGTCGGGGTAGGTGGTCAGCAGCCCGCCGACGCGGTGGGTGGCCAGCTCGTCGACGAGGTCCCACCAGGCCCCGGTGACGATCATCTCCTCGTACATCGGCACCGTGTAGAGGGTCTGGTAGTCGCGGTAGAGGTGGTAGCCGGACAGCTCGACGGCGGCGTAGCGCTCCTCGCGGTATTCGGCCTCGCGCCACAGCGCCAGCACGGCCCGCCGCCACTCCGGCGCGGTGTCCAGCCGGTGCTCGGCGAACACCCGCCGCAGCGCCGCCCGCCTGCGCACCGCCTGGACGCCGAGGAACGGCATCGTCGACTTCATGTACGTGCGCATCGCCTCGGCCTTGCCGGGCTCCGCCGCCTCCTGCAGCGCCAGCCGCACTGCCTTGCCGAGGCTCATCCCTTTTGCGTGGTGCGCTCGCCGGTGGCGAGGCCGTCGAAGAGCACGGTGATGTAGTGCTCGGCCAGCCCGGCCGTGTTGAGCCGGCCGCCGGGACGGAACCAGCGCACCGCGACCCAGATCGTGTCGCGGATCATGCGGTACGTCAGCTTCGGATCGACGTCGGACCGGAACAGCCCGGCCGCCTGGCCCGCCTTGATCTGCGTCACCCAGATCTGCTCGACCTCGTCCTCGGCCTTGACCAGGTAGTTGAACCGCTCGAACTGCCGCAGGTAGTTCCAGTCGTTCTGCATGACGGTGATCGCGGCGCGGTGCGGCTCCAGCGTGCCGAACCCGATGCGGACCATCTCCGACAGCACCGTGCGGGCGTCGGCGCTCGTGTCGACCGCCGCGCGGTAGCGGGCGATGAGGTCGTCGAGGAAGGTGGAGAGCACCTCGTCGACGATCGTCTCCTTGGAGTCGAAGTGGTGGTAGAGACTTCCGGAGAGGATGCCCGCCTCGTCGGCTATCTCACGTACTGTCGTGGCCTGGAAGCCCTTGCGTGCGAAGAGCTCCGCGGCGAGCTTGACGAGGTGGTCGCGGCGCTCGGAGGCGGACCCCGAGCTCGCGCGCTGACGCTTGGCCGGGGTGGTCGTGCTGCCGGAGTTCTTACGCGTGGTCACGACACCATTATGAGCCCTCGCACAATCGCTTGTTCACCTAACTGGTGCAGCTCATGCGGCATTCCGTGCCGTACCAAGCGCTTGCTACGATGCGATGATGGTGAACGAGGCGTACATCGTCGGAGCCGTCCGCACCCCCGTCGCGCGCAGGAACGGCGGCCTGGCCGCGGCCCATCCCGCCGATCTCGGCGCGCACGTGCTCAGGGAGCTGATGCGCCGGACGGACGCCGACCCGGCGGCCGTCGACGACGTGATCTTCGGCTGCGTGGACACGATCGGCCCGCAGGCCGGGGACGTCGCCCGCACCTGCTGGCTCGCGGCCGGGCTCCCCGAGGAGGTGCCCGGCGTCACGGTGGACCGCCAGTGCGGCTCGTCCCAGCAGGCGCTGCACTTCGCCGCCCAGGCCGTGCTGTCCGGCACGAGCGACCTGGTGGTGGCCGGCGGCGTGCAGAACATGAGCATGATCCCCATCTCGGCCGCGATGCTCGCGGGCCGCGCGTTCGGCCACGAGACGCCGTTCGGGGGGTCCAAGGGCTGGGTCGGGCGGTACGGAACGCAGGAGGTCTCCCAGTTCGCGGGGGCCGAGCAGATGGCCGCCACCTGGGACCTGTCGCGCGAGGAGATGGAGCGGTACGCGTACGAGTCGCACCGCCGGGCCCTGCACGCCATCGACGCCGGGCGCTTCGTGCGCGAGATCGCCCCCTACGAGGGCGTGACCACGGACGAGTGCCCGCGCCGGGACACCACGATCGAGCGGATGGCCGGGCTCAAGCCCCTGGTCGAGGGCGGCCGGCTCACCGCTGCCCTGGCGTCCCAGATCTCCGACGGCGCGGCGGCCCTGCTCGTCGCCTCACCCAGGGCCGTACGGGAGCACGGCCTGACCCCGCGCGCCCGCGTGCACCACCTGTCGGCCCGCGGCGCCGACCCGATCGTGATGCTCTCCGCCCCCATCCCGGCCACCGCCCGCGCCCTCGGCATGACGGGCCTGTCCATCGGCGACTTCGACGCGATCGAGATCAACGAGGCGTTCGCGCCGGTCGTCCTGGCCTGGATCAAGGAGACCGGCGCGGATCCCGCCAAGGTGAACCCGAACGGCGGCGCCATCGCGCTCGGCCACTCGCTCGGCGCGACCGGCGCCGTGCTGGCGGTGAAGCTGCTGCACGAGCTGGAGCGCACGGGCGGACGGTACGGCCTGCAGACCATGTGCGAAGGAGGAGGACAGGCGAACGTCACCGTCATCGAGCGCCTGCCTTCCTGAAAGAAGGTGCTGACGTCAGAAAATAACTCTAGCAAATAGGAAACTTTCCTATTAGATTTCGGGTCATGCCCTTGAGCGGTGACCTGCTTCGCCTTGCCGACGCCGTCCTCTTTCCCGGTTTCGCCGGGCACACGCCTCCCGACTGGCTGCGCCGCCGGCTCGGCCAGGGGCTGGCCGCCGTGGCGCTGTTCTCGCGCAACATCGCCGACCCGGCTCAGGTGGCCCGGCTGACCGCCGCGCTGCGCGCGGAGAACCCCTCGGTGCTCGTCGGCATCGACGAGGAGTCGGGGGAGGTCACGCGACTGGAGGTGGCCACGGGGAGCAGCCGCCCCGGAGGGTACGCGCTGGGCGTCGTGGACGACGTGGCCCTGACCGAGGCCCTGGCCAGGGATCTCGGCGGCGACCTGGCGGCGGCGGGCATCACGCTCGACTTCGCCCCCTCGGCCGACGTGAACTCCAACCCGGACAACCCGGTCATCGGCCTGCGGGCCTTCGGCGCGGACCCGGTCCTGGTCTCCCGGCACACCAGGGCGTTCGTGCGCGGCCTGCAGTCGGCGGGCGTGGCCGCGTGCGCCAAGCACTTCCCCGGGCACGGGGACACCTCGGTCGACTCGCATCACGGCGTGCCCGTGGTGGCCGACGGGATCGAGGACGCGCTGCTCCCTTTCCGGGAGGCGATCAAGGAGGGCGTCAAGGCCGTCATGACCGGCCACCTCCTCGTGCCCTCGTACGACGCCGAGCTGCCCGCCACGCTCAGCCCGAAGGTGCTCACCGGGCTGCTGCGGGAGGAGCTCGGGTTCGAAGGAATGATCATCACTGACGGCATCGAGATGGCCGCGGTGACGGGGGCGTACGGGATCGGGGGCGCCTCCGCCCGTGCCATCGCCGCCGGGGCCGACGCGATCTGCGTCGGCGGCGAGCGGGCCGACGAGGCCACCGCCGCCGGCATCCGCGACGCGATCGCCACGGCGGTGACCCAGGGACTGCTGCCCGAGGAACGGCTGGCCGACGCCGCTCGAAGGGTCCGCGAGCTGGCCTCGTGGGCCGCCTCCTCGGGCAGCCAGGCGTCCCGCGACGGCTCCGTGGACGGCTCCGTGGACGGCTCCGTGGACGGCTCCGTGGGCCTGGCCGCCGCGCGCCGGGCGATCCGGATCACCCGCCGGTCCACCGCCCCCGTGCTGCCGCTGACCTCGGCCGCGTCCGTGGTGGAGCTGGCCCCCGTGATGAACCTGGCCATCGACAGGAACACGCCGTGGGGCGTCGGGCAGCCGCTGGCCCGCCTGCTGCCGGGCACCGTGGTGACCCGGCTGGAGGTGGGGGACTCGACGGGTTCGGCGCTGGAGCGCCTGCTCGGGGAGGCCGCCGGACGGCCCCTGGTGATCGTGGTCCGGGACGTGCACCGGCACGCCTGGCAGGAGCAGGCGCTGCGGCACCTGCTCAGCGCCCGGCCCGACGCCGTGGTGGTGGAGATGGGGCTGCCCGAGCGCTCGGACCTGGGCGCCGTGCACATCGCCACGTACGGCTCCGCCCGGGTCTGCGGGCAGGCGGCGGCGGAGGTGCTCACCGGTAGGCTCTGATCCCGTGAACTTCGACGGCGAGGATCTTTCCCGCAAGGCGCTGGCCGATCGGCTCCCGGCGGACGAGACACATGTCTTCCGCGAGTGCGATCTGACGGAGACCGACCTGTGGGGCGCCCCGCTGGCGGGGGCCAGGTTCGAGTCGTGCGTGCTGGACCAGACCGACTTCCGCAAGGCCGACCTCGACGGGGCCTCGTTCACGGGCGGGGGCGGGATGCGGACCCGCTTCAACGACGCCGACCTCATCGACGTGACGTTCACCGACGTGGACCTGTCCTCGGCGCAGTTCGGCGGCGCGCTCCTCACGGACGTCTCGTTCACGGGGTGCCGCATGATCGGCGCCGCGCTGACGGGCTCGCGCGGCACCGGCTTCAAGGTCGCCCGCTCCAACCTGACCCTGGCCAACCTCGGCGGGTGCTCCCTGCGCGCGGAGGTCATCGAGGGGGTCCGCTTCGACGACGCCGATCTGTCGGGGTGCGACTTCACGGAGGCCACGTTCAGCGACTGCCGGTTCATCGGGTCGCGCCTGCTCCAGACCAAGTTCAACAAGGCCGATCTGCGCGGCGCGGACCTGGGCGAGCCGGACGACGCGAAGCTGCGGGCGTTCGCGGGCGCGATCATCAACCAGACCCAGGCCAACGCCATCCTGGCCGCCCGCGGCATCACCGTGCTCTAGCCCCGGGCGCTCCGCTCGTCGCTCATCCGGCTGCCGATAGTCAGATCATCGATATATATTGATCATATGAAATCCATGCAGGAGCCCACGTTCCTGATCCTGACCGCGCTGGCGGCCGGGCCGCAGCACGGGTACGGCGTCATCACCGACGTGGAGCGCATCTCCGACGGCCAGGTCCGCCTGCGCGCCGGCACCCTGTACGCCGCCTTCGACCGCCTCCAGGCGGAGGGCCTCATCGAGGCCGACCGGGAGGAGATCGTGGACGGGCGGGTGCGCCGCTACTACCGGCTCACCGGCGACGGCGCGGCCAGGCTTCGCGTTCCTGGCCACCACGACCACCCGGCTGGCGATCAACGCCACGCAATCCGCC
>NZ_JBSFTC010000432.1:0-7282 GCF_053590415.1 Nonomuraea sp. NPDC003201 | reverse complement strand
CGCCGACCGGGCCGCCGACTGGGCCGCCGACTGGGCCGCCGGTTGGGCCCCCGGCCGGCCCGCTGCCCCGTCCCGGCCGGTACGCGCGCTCTTCACGGCCTGCGCCAGCTCCTCCAGCGCCGCCCTGGCGTCCGCGTGCACGGCCAGCGCCGGATGGTTGGACTCGAGCTTGCCGAGATCGGCCTCGATCTGCACGACCCGGCCCCGTGGCCGCATCGTGTGGTAGTTGCTGGACAGTTCCCCCAGCCCCGAGCCCACGACCAGCAGCACGTCGGCCTCCTCCAGGAACGCCGTCAGGTGCCGGTCCTCCAGCCACGACTGGAGCGACAGCGGGTGCTCCCAGGGGAAGGCGCCCTTCGCGCCGAACGTGGTGGCGACCGGCGCGTCCAGCTCCTGGGCCAGCTCCAGCAGGGCCGCCTGGGCCCCGGCGCGCACCACCCCGCCGCCGGCCAGGATCACCGGATCGGCCGCCCGTACCAGCAGGTCCGCCGCCGCGGCGACGAGCTCGGCCCGCGGGGCGAGCGGTCTCGGCGCCACCCGGAGCTCGCGCACCGCCGGGATCCCGGTCTCGGCGAGCAGCACGTCCTGCGGGATCTCCACCAGGACCGGGCCCGCGGGGGCGGTCAGCGCGAGCTCCCACGCCTCGGCCAGCGCCGGCGCGATCTGCCCGGCCGTCCGCACCACGTGGGCCGACTTCACGACGTCCCTGAAGGCCGCGGCCTGGTCCGGCAGTTCGTGCAGGTAGCCCTTGCGCCGCCCGCCCAGCCCGTCCGCGGGGATCTGGCTGCTGACGGCCAGCACGGGGACGGCGGCCGCGCGGGACTCCATGAGCGCGGGGAGGGTGCCCAGCGCGCCCGGGCCGGTGGAGACCAGGAAAGGCGTGACCGAGCCGGTCGCGCGGGCGTGGCCGTCGGCCGCGAACGCGACGCTCAGCTCGGTACGGCACCCCACGTAGCGCAGGTCAGAGCGGCGCAGCGCGTCGAACAGGCCGAGCGCGTGCTGCCCCGGCTCGCCGAAGACCGTGGTGGCGCCGAGCGCGGCCAGCGACTCGACGACCAGGTCGCCGCCCGTCCGCGCAGCTTGTCCCCGTGACATGGTCGGATCCCTTCCTCTACAGGACCTTGGCCAGGAAGGCCCTGGTCCGCTCATGCTGGGGCCGGGCGATCAGCTCGGCGGCCGGTCCCGCCTCGACGACCAGCCCGTCGTCCATGAAGACGACGTGGTCGGCCACCTCGCGGGCGAACCCGATCTCGTGCGTCACCACGACCATCGTCATCCCCGCTCCGGCCAGGTCCTTCATCACGTCGAGGACCTCGCCGACGAGCTCGGGGTCGAGCGCGCTGGTCGGCTCGTCGAACAGCATCAACTTGGGCTTCATGGCCAGGGCCCGGGCGATCGCCACGCGCTGCTGCTGGCCCCCGGACAGCTGATCGGGGCGGTGGCCGGCCCGCTCCTCCAGGCCGACCCGCCGCAGCAGGTCGAGCGCCTCCTGCCGGACGGCCTCGCGGGGGCGGCCGAGCACGTACACGGGCGCCTCCATGACGTTCTCCAGCGCGGTGCGGTGCGGGAAGAGGTTGAAGCGCTGGAACACCATGCCGATGTCCCGCCGCTGGTCGGCCACCTCGCGCGGGCGCATCTCGTACTTCTTGCCGCCCGAGCGGCGGTAGCCGACCAGGTGGCCGTCGACCCAGATCTCCCCGGCGTCGAGCCGTTCGAGGTGGTTGACGCAGCGCAGGAAGGTCGACTTGCCCGAGCCCGACGGGCCGAGCAGGCACACCACCTGGCCGGCGTGGACCGTCAGGTCGATGCCCTTGAGCACCTCGACCTTCCCGAAGCTCTTGCGCACACCCCTCGCGACGAGCAGTTCGTTCACGATCGGCCTCCGAACCGTCGTTCGAGCCGTGACTGGGCCAAGGTCAGCAGCGTGGTCAGGACGAGGTACCAGAGGCTGGCGACGATCAGCAGCGGGATCTGCTGGAAGTTGCGGCCGTAGATCAGCTGGGCGCTGGTCAGCAGGTCCGGGAGGCCGATGACCAGCACGAGGGAGGTGAGCTTGAGCATCGAGATCGTCTCGTTGGCGGTCGGCGGCACGATCACCCGGGCCGCCTGGGGCAGGATGACGCGCCGGTAGACCAGCGCGGGCCGCATGCCCAGCGCCTCGGCGGCCTCCCGCTGCCCGTGGTCGACCGAGCCGATGCCCGCTCTGACGATCTCGGCCATGTACGCCGCCTCGTTCAGCCCGAGGCCGAGGATGGCGGCGGTGAACGGGGTGATCAGCGCGTTGACCGGCGCGGAGAAGAACTCGGGGCCGAAGGGGACGCCGAGGCTGATCCGCGGCATCACGGCGCCCAGGAAGAACCAGAACAGCAGCTGGACCAGGATGGGCGTGCCGCGGAAGAGCCAGACGTAGGCGGCGGCGACCCAGCGCAGCAGCGGATTGTCCGACAGCCGCATGATCGCCAGCGCGGTGCCGAGCACGGCGCCCGCCAGCATGGCCAGCGCCGTCAGCTCGACCGTGAGCAGCAGCCCGCGCATGATCGACCGCTCGAAGAGGTAGCCGGCCACCAGGTCGGGCCGGAGCGCCGGGGTGGTCATCACGAAGTTGACCGCCATCGCGGCCAGCACCGCGAGCACCGCGGCGGCCACCCACCGGCCGGGCCGCCGCAGCGGCACGATCGGCTCGCTCCCGTTTTCCCGGGCGGCGGTCATGCGCCCGCGTTGATCGCGGCGTCCTTGAACGCCTGCGCCTGCAGGTTCCACTTGGCCAGGAGCTGGTCGTAGGTGCCGTTCGCGATGAGCTTCTTCAGCGCGGCCTGAACGGCGTCACGCAACTGCGGCTTGCCCTTCGGGACCGGGATGCCGACGGGAAGCGGGTCGATCGCGCTCACCGCGACCTCGAACTGCTGCGGAGCCTGCTTCACGCTGTAGGCCAGGGTCAGGTCGAGCGCGGCGACCATGTCTGCCCGCCCGGACTGCAGGGCCTGTACGGCGCTCGCCTGGTCGGGGAAGGGGACCTTCTCCACGGCCGGTTTTCCGGCCCCGGCGCACTTCTTCGTGACGTCGTCCACGAGCAGGTCGCCGGTCGCGGCCTTCTCGACCGCGACCTTCCTGCCGCACATGTCGAGGGTCTCCTTGATCCCCTGCGGGTTGCCCTTGGCCACCATGAGCGCCGACCCGGACTTGAGGTAGTCGACGAAGTCCACCTGTTCCTGGCGTTCCTTCTTGTCGAGCATGCTGGTCAGGCCGAGGTCGTAGCGGCCCGCGTTGAGGCCGCCGATGATGCCGTCGAAGCTGACGTTCTCGAAGGCGAACTGCACGCCCAGCACCTCGCCGAGCGCCTTGCCGAGGTCGGCGTCGAACCCGAGCACGGTCTTGTTGTCGGTGTCGAAGAACTCCATGGGCGGGAAGGAGACGCCGGAGGCCACCCGTACCTTGCCGGCCTGCCGGATGTCGGCCGGGAGCAGCTGGGCGACCGCCTCGTCCTTCGCGCCCGCCGCGATCTCGGTCTTGGGCGCCGTCGTGGTGGTCTCCTCGGGCGCGGCGCAGCCGGTGAGGGCCAATCCGGTGAAGAGGGCGATGGCAAGTTGTCTTCTCATGTCGTGCCGTGCCTTCCCGAACAGGGGCGAATGACTACCGAGTGTGAAGGCCGTACCCCCCAACCTTCAATCGGGGCAGCACTCAAGACCCGCCATATCCTTTGTGGGTGACCACAAAGGTGTCCGTGGAGGACCTGCTGCGCTCTCCCGCACTCCAGCTACGGCTCCTGGCCGGTGAGGCGGGGCTGGGGCGGTCGGTGTCGTGGGCGCACGTCAGCGAGCTCGACGACCCCACGCCGTGGCTGCTCGGCGCGGAGGTCATCATGACGACGGGGATCGCGATCCCGCGCCAGGCCGCCAAGCAGCGCGCCTACCTGGAACGGCTCGACGACGCGGGCGTGTCGGCGCTCGCCCTGTCGGCGCAGCTGCACGTGCCGCCGCTGCACGACGCGTTCATCCAGGCCGCCGAGGAGCGGGGGATGCCCGTGCTCGAGGTGCCGCTGGCCGTGCCGTTCATCGCGATCGCCCAGGAGGTGGCCGCGGCCGTGCAGGAGGACGCCAGGCAGCGCCTCGGCGCGCAGCTGCAGGTGTTCGGGGCGCTGCGCTGGCTGGCGGCCGAGGACCTCGACAGCGCGACGCTGTTCAAGCGGCTGGAGCGGCTGTCCGGATACGAGGTCTATCTGTGCACCCCGCAGGGGCGGCCGCTGCTGCCGGGGGTGCCGGTGCCCGACGTCGCGGTGCTGCCTTCCGAGCCGGAGGCGCCGCCCACCATCCCGGGCGGTTTCGTCCTGCCCGTGCCCGCGCCGGGTGGTCCGGCGGGCTTCCTCGTCGCCTTCGAGCGCCAGGGGGCCAGGCCCGCCGGGCTCGCCGTGGTGCAGCACATCGCCACGGTGGCCGCCCTGCAGGTGGCCATGGCCCGCAACGAGCGCGAGACGCTACGCCGCCAGGGCGCCGAGACCCTGTCCGAGCTGCTCCAGGACGTCCACGACCCGGCCGCGGCGCGGCGGCGCCTGGTCAGGATGGGCATCCCCGTGGAGGCCGAGCTGGCCCTCCTCGTGATCAGGAACGTGCCCGACGAGGCCATCCACCGGGCGCTCGACGACGCGCCGCACCTGATGCTGCGCCGGGGCGACGACCGCTACGTGCTCGGCTCGCCCGCCCTCGGCCCGGCGATCGCCGCGCTGCCGGGCGTCGCGGCGGGCATGAGCAGGCCGTTCCCGCCGGGGGAGTCCATGCAGATCCCCAAGCGGGAGGCGGTGTGGGCGGCCTCCTCGGCGTCCGAGTCGGGCCGCGCGCTGATCCACTACGGCGACGACACCACCGGCCGGTGGCTGCCCGACGACCCGTGGGCGCTCACCGCGCTGGTCGAGAACGTGCTCGGCAAGGCGCTCGCCTACGACTCCGCGCACGGGTCCCAGCTCCTGACGTCCGTGCGTACCTGGATGGAGCGCGACCGGCGCACCGAGGACGCCGCGACCGCGCTGCACATCCATCCCAACACCCTGGCCTACCGCCTGCGCAGGTTCGCCGAGCTGACGGGCCGCGACCTGACGTCCACCGCCGCGTTCGCGGAGGTCTGGCTGGCCCTGCGGGCGGGTCGCCAGCTCGGTCTCATGGACTGACGCCGCGACAGCTCGGGATGCCCGGCCCCGGGTGGCCGGGGCCGGGCGGCGCGGTCAGGGCTCAGGCGTCCTCGTCCACCCGGATGGCGGCCGCCGGGCAGACGGCGGCGGCCTCACGTACGGCGGCGTGCCGGTCCGCGGCGGGCTCGGCCTCCAGGAGGATGACGATGCCGTCGTCCTCGTTCTGGTCGAACACGTCCGGCGCGATCAGCACGCACTGGCCCGCGCCGCAGCACTTGGCCTCGTCGACGATGATCTTCATCTGGGTCTCCTCCTCACCAGCGGACCGGGACCTGGCGCAGGCCGCCGACCACGAGGCCCTCCACCCGGTGCAGCTCCTCCACCGGCACGGCCAGCTCCAGGGTGGGCAGCTTGCGCAGCAGCACCTCCAGGACGACCTGCAGCTCGGTCCGGGCCAGGGACTGGCCGAGGCAGGAGTGGGAGCCGGAGCCGAAGGCCAGGTGCGGGTTCGGGGTGCGGGTCAGGTCCATCTCGGCGGCCGCGTCGAAGACGCTCTCGTCGCGGTTGGCGGCGGCCATGCTGCAGATCACGGTCGTCCCGCGGGGCAGCACCGTGCCGCTGACCTCGGTCTCCTCCTTCAGGTAGCGGGGCAGGCCGAAGCCGGAGTTGGCGTCGAAGCGCAGCACCTCCTCCACCGCCGTACGCACCAGCGACGGGTCGGCCAGCAGCCGCTCCCAGCGGGTGCGGTCGGCCAGCAGCATCCCCACCATCTTGCCGATCATGTTGGCGGTTGTCTCGTGCCCGGCCACGAGCAGCCCCATCCCGGTGGCCAGCAGCTCGACGTCCGTCAGGCCCTCGCCCTCGGCGGCGCTCGCCTCGATCAGCTCGCTGAGCAGGTCGTCGCCCGGCGTCTCCCGCTTGGCGGCCACGTGCTCGGACATGTACTGGATGAACTCGGCCTGCGAGGCGTCGGTCTCCGCCTGGGTGAACTTGGTCAGGTTGAGCAGGCTGTCCGACCAGTGGGCGAAGCGGTCCCGGTCGGAGGCGGGCACGCCGAGCAGGTCGCAGATCACGTACACGGGCAGGGGGAAGCCCAGGGACGCCTTGAGGTCGCCGGGGGCGCCGCGCTCGACCATGTCGTCGATGAGCTGCTCGGCGATCCGCGCCATGGCGGGCCGCAGGGCGGCCATGCGCTTGGCGGTGAAGTACTTGCCGACCAGGCGCCGCCACCGCTGGTGCGGCTCCCCGCTGTCCGGGATGATCGCCGCCATCTCGCTGCTGAACAGCCCGCCGTCGTCGTTGGCCGACAGCCGGGCCGCGTCGGGCGCGTTCAGCAGGCGGGTGAAGCGCGGGTCGGCCAGCACCTGCTTGACGTCCTCGTACCGGGTGAGCAGCGTGGCCTCGTCGCCGCTGGGCAGCGTGACCCGCGCGACCGGGCACTTCCCCCGCAGGTCCGCCCACTCGGCGGGTGGCTCCAGCGCCGCCTCGCTCGGGATCGGATAGCTCAGGACCTGCTCGCTCTGCGTCATGCGGTATCTCCTCAAAAGGGTACGGAACTGGCGAAGTCGCGCTCCAGGAATACCGGACGATGTCGTCCGGTTGCTACCGTACTCCTATGGCCCACACGCGTCGACCCAATAGAGGCCCCAGCGCCGCCGCCGAGAACCGCGCGGCGCTGATCGAGGCTGCCCGCGAGCTGTTCGCCACCGACGGCTTCGACGCGCCGCTCACCTCGATCGCGCGGGCGGCCGGGGTCGGCCAGGGCAGCCTCTACCGGCACTTCCCCGACCGCGTCAGCCTCGCGCTGGCCGTGTTCGACGACGGCATCAAGGCGCTGGAGGCGCTGGCCACCGATCCTGCGGCCACGCTCGACGACGTGCTGGCGCTGACGACCGATCAGGCGATCGCCTCGACGGCGTTCATCGCGATGGTCAGCGCCACGGATCCGCGCATCATGAGCCTGCGTTACCAGGTGGAGGCGCTACTGGAGGGGCCGCTGGCGAGGGCGCGGGAGGCCGGCCGCGTGCGCGAGCACGTCACCGCCGAGGATCTGGTGACGGCGTTGGGCATGATCGCGGCGATCGCCACCGAACTGGGCGAGGAACTTCGCCGGCACTGGGCTGAGTACGACGCGCTGCCAGATCTTGCGGACCGACCGCCGAG
>NZ_JBSFTC010000431.1:0-7289 GCF_053590415.1 Nonomuraea sp. NPDC003201 | reverse complement strand
GGGGACGCGGGCAGGCGCGACCCCCGCGCCGGCGAGCACGGCCGCGGGGGACGCGGGCAGGCGCGACCCCCAGGCGGTGCGGGAGTTCGAGGAGCGGCTCACGACGACGTTCGGGGGTGTGCCGACGATGGCGGCCAGGGTGATGGCCTGCCTGTTCACCAGCGACACCGGCAACCTGACCGTCACCGAGCTGACCGAGCGGCTGCGGGTCAGCCCCGCGTCGATCTCCAAAGGCGTCGGCTGGCTCGAACAGGTGGGGCTCGTCAGGCGCGAGCGGGACAACCGGCGCGAGCGCTACATCATCGACGCCGAGGTCTGGTACCGGGCGTGGCAGATGGGCACCCGGTCGATGATGTTGTGGACCGAGACGGTCCGGGAGGGTGTCGACATCCTCGGCGCCGACACCCCGGCGGGCGTCCGGCTCGCGACCGCCAGCCGGTTCTTCGAGCTCATCAGCGCCGACATGGCCCAGGCGGCCGAACACTACCGGCAGACCTTCGCGCCGACCGGGGACGTCCCGCGCTGACCGCCGTACGCGACCGACCGCCTCAGACCGCGGCTCGCCCGCCGTCCACCGAGAGGGTGGCGCCGTGGATGTTGGCGGCGTCGTCACCGGCCAGGAACACCACCGCCTTGGCCACCTCCTCCGGGGTGCTGGGCCTGCGCGAGGGGATGGCGGCGATCATCGGCGCCAGGTACTCCGCCATCGCGGCGACCTTCTCGGTGAACGTCGGACCCGGCGCGACGGTGTTGACCCGCACGCCGGAGGGGCCGTACTCGTCCGCCCAGGACTTGGTCAGCGAGTGGACGGCGGCCTTCGTGGTGCTGTAGAGGGCGGAGCCGCCCGTGCCGAACAGCCCGGAGATGGACCCGAGGTTGATGATCGCGCCGCTGCCGCGGGCCGCCATGGCGGGGGCGATCAGGCCGGTGAGGAGGAAGGTGGCCTTGACGTTGACGGCCAGGGCCTGGTCGATGAGCTCCTCCGCCACCTCGGCCGTGGGGGCGGGGTTGATCAGCAGCGCCGCGTTGTTGACCAGGATGTCCAGCGGGCCGCCGGCCAGCCGGTGCGCGGCGTCGGCGAGCTCTCGGACGGCAGGCAGCCCTCCGGCGAGGTCGGCGCGGACGAACGAGGCCCGCCCGCCCTCCTCGGCGATGGACGCGACGACCTTCTCGCCCTTGGCGCTGTCCCGGCCGCTGACGATGACGTGTACGCCCTCGGCGGCCAGCGCGCGGGCGATGGCCGTGCCGATGCCGTCGGTCGAGCCCGTGACCAGGGCGGTACGCCCCTGCAGACGTGCGGACATGGTGATTCTCCCTTGCGAAAGTGCGGATTCGCGGTCCAGGATGCCGAGGCTAAAATGGACCAGCAAGTCCAATCTGGGAGGTCTCCATGCCCACGCTCACCCGCAAGGGGGCGGCGACGCGGCAGCGCATCCTCGAGGGCGCCGCCGCGCACATCCGCGAGTTCGGCGTGGCCGCCACGACCCTCGACGACGTGCTGGCCGCGACCGCCACGAGCAAGAGCCAGCTCTTCCACTACTTCCCCGGCGGGCGGGAGGAGCTGCTGCTGGCGGTGGCCCGCCTCGAGGCCGGCCGCGTGCTGGAGAACCAGCAGCCGGCGCTCGGCGAGCTGACCTCGTGGCCCGCCTGGCAGCGGTGGCGTGACACGGTCGTCGACCACTACCGCAGCCAGGGCCGCCGGTGCCCGCTCAACTCGGTCACCTCGCAGCTGGGCAACCGTACGCCCGCCGCCCAGGCCGTGGTCATCGAGCTCATGCGCCGCTGGCAGGCCGAGATCGCCACCGGCGTGCGGCACATGCAGGACGCCGGCGAGATCGACCCGGGCCTGGACCCCGACCACGCGGCGGCCGCCCTGCTCGCCGGCATCCAGGGCGGCGTCCTGATCCAGATGTCCACCGGCGAGGTCACGCACCTGGAGGCCGCCCTGGACATGGGCATCGCCCACCTCCGCGGCTCTCCCGCCTGAGGCCGCCGCACGGCTGGTGGCCGCCCGTAGCCGGCGCCGTCAGATCAGCAGCAGGGTCTTCCCCAGGGCGGTGCGGTGTTCGATCGCGGCGTGCGCGTCGGCGGCGCGCTCCAGGGGGAAGGTCTGCCCGATGACCGGCCGGACGAGCCCGGCGGCCGCCTGCGCCATCATCTGCTCCGCCCACCGCACCACGTTCGGACCGAAGTCGAAGAGCTGCTCGATGCCGATCACGTCCACGTCCTCGCGTCGCGCGGGATCGACGACGGTGACCTCGCCGCTGGAGGCGCCGTGCACCGAGAACCGGCCGCCACGGGCCGTCACCTCGAACGCGGCCCGCCCGATCTCCCCGCCCACGCCGTCGAAGACCAGATCCGGCCCTGCCCCGCCGGTCGCCTCCAGCACCCGCTGGGTCCAGCCCGGTTCGGAGTAGTCGACCGCGGCTTCGGCGCCCAGCTCGCGGATCAGGTCGAGCTTCCGCGTTCCGCGGGCGGCCCCGACGACGCGCGCGCCCGCCGTACGGGCCAGCTGCACCAGCAGGCTGCCGACGCCGCCGGCCGCCGCCTCGACCAGCACCCACTCGCCGGGACGGACCTTGGCGCCCTCGATCAGTCCCTGCGCGGTGCTGCCGTCGCTGTGCAGGGCGACGGCCTCCGGCAACTCCAGCCCGTCCGGCACCGGGAACAGGTCCTCGGCCGCGGCCACGGCCCGCTCGGCGAAACCGCCGGTCTCCCCCGTCCCGGCGATGACCCGCCGGCCCACCCACGCCGGATCCACCGCTGCTCCGGCCGAGCTCACCCGGCCGGCCACCAGCCCGCCCGGCACGTACGGCAACTCCGGCCGGGCATGCCACTTGTCGGTGCCGCGCCGGATCTGCGTCTCGACGAACGTCACGCCCGCGACCGCCACCTCGACCACGACCTGCCCCGGCCCGGCCACCGGATCCGGCGCCTCCCCGGGCACCAGCACCTCAGGCCCGCCGAACCCGGTCACCCGAACCACCCGCATTGCCGCTCACTCCCGCCTCTTTCCGACATGGCTCCCCTAGCGTGCAACCTCAACCGGAATTGAGGTCAACCGGCGGGCAGCGGCGGCGACGGGCCGAATCAGACGGCGAAGACCTGGGAGTCGTCGGCGAACGCCTTGAACTCCAGCGCGTTCCCCGCGGGGTCGAGCAGGAACATCGTCCACTGCTCCCCCGCCTGCCCTTCGAACCGCAAATAGGGCTCGATGACGAACTCGACGCCCGCCGCGCGCAGCCGGTCGGCGAGCCGGTGGAACTCGGGGATCGTCAGGATCAGGCCGAAGTGCGGCACGGGGACGTCGTGGCCGTCGACCGGATTGTGGATCCGCTGCGCGCGGGCCGGCGCCAGGTGCGTCACGAACTGGTGGCCGTGCAGGCTCCAGTCCACCCAGGTGTCGGCGCTGCGGCCCTGTTCGAGGCCCAGCACCTCGCCGTAGAAGTGGCGCGCGACGGCCAGGTCGTCGACGGGCATGGCCAGGTGGAACCGGGGGATCGAGGTCATGGGGGCTTCCCTTCTGCCTAGAATGTCCGAATGTTAACATCATGACAAACGCTCGCGGTAGGGGCGCTCGTGAGAGGCTGGAGCCATGAGTGAACAGGGCAGGGTGGCGCCGGCCCGCCGCCGGGGGCTGGCCGACGAGGTCGCGGACCGCATCCGGGAGGCCATCTTCGCCGGGACCTACGCCCCCGGAGCGCAGCTGCGGGAGGTGGAGCTGTCCGGCGCGCTCGACGTCAGCCGCGGCCCCGTACGCGAGGCATTACTCCGGCTGGAGCGCGAGGGCCTGGTCCGCAGCGCATGGCACCGCGGCGCCACCGTCACCACGCTCTCCCCGGCGGACGTCGCCGAGCTCGACAGCCTGCGCGCCGCCCTGGAACAGCTCGCCGTCCGGCAGGTGGCCACCCATGCCTCGGACGACGACCTCGCGACCGTCGAGCAGGCGGCCGAGCGCATGCGGCGCGTCGAGGACGAGCACGAGATGGTGCGCTGCGACATCGCCTTCCACGACGCCGTCTACGCCGCCGCCCGGCACCGGCGCCTGGAGGAGGCGTGGCAGGCCATCCGCTCGCAGGTCCACCTGTTCCTGCTGACCCGGATCGGCGTCCGCTCCGCGGACTACCTGGCGCACATCCCCGAGGAGCACCGGGAGCTGGCCGCCGCCCTGCGCGCCCGTGACACCGAGCGCGCTCTGACGCTCTTCGCCGCCCACCGCCTCCACGCCTTCGACGTGCTCACCGACCCGGACCCGAGGACCTGACCCCCGCCCGGGGCCGTCAGCGGGTGGACTCGCGGACCACCAGCTCGAAGGGCGCGGTGTGCTCGCCGGCCGGGCGTGACGGGTCCTGGATGCGGGCGGTCACCAGCTCGACCGCCTTCGCGGCCATCCACCGGTGGTCGGGGGCCACGGTGGACAGCGAGGGCACCATGTACGCCGCTTCCGGGATGTCGTCGTACCCGACGAGGCGGAGGTCGTCGGGCACCCGGACGCCGCGGTCGGCGAGGCCCCGGAAGACCCCCTGGGCGACGGTGTCGCTCACCGCGACCACGCCGTCGACCTCGAGACCTGAGTCGACGAGCCGGTGGGCCGCCTCGCGGCCCCCTTCCAGCGTCATCCCGCTGACGGCGAACCGCAGCGCCGGATCGGGGTCGAGCCCCCGTTCGGCGAGCCCGGCGAGGTAGCCCCGGTAGCGGCGCGTCACCACGTTCACGCCGTCGAGGGACTCGCCGGTGACCATCGCGATCCGGCGGCAGCCGCGGTCGACCAGATGCGTGGTCGCCGCTTTCGCGCCTTCCTCGTTGGGCATGGCGACGTGGTCGAACCGCGCGGCGAAGTCCTGCTCGCCGAGCATCACGATCGGATAGTCGCCGCCGGTCAGCCGCGAGTCCTGGGGGTCGATCCCGACCGCGCTGAGAATCAGCCCGTCGAACTGCAGGGTAGACGAATGGGAGATCGCGTCGATCTCCCCGGCCGCGGCCGCGCCGGTCTGCTCGATCGCGACGTGGAAACCGCGCCCCCGCGCCTCGTCGATCACGTGGGCGGCGAGCTGGCCGAAGTAGGGCCGGTCGATCTCGGGAACGGCCAGCCCGATGACGCCGGTCCGCCCGGACCTGAGGGTCCGGGCGGAGACGTTGACGCGGTAGCCCGACTGGCGGATCGCTTCGAGCACGCGGCGGCGGACCTCGTCGCTGACCCCGGCACGGTCGTTGATGACGTTGGAGACCGTCATCTTCGACACCCCGGACAACTTGGCGACGTCGCCCATGGTGACCATGCCGCTCCTCAGGTCCTGCCCTTCGACCGGATCCGATCCGGCCGCTTCCGACTGTGGCCGCCGCTGCTTCGAGCCTACTGGGCCCCGCAAGGGTGCCGGTTATGCGACGTCGACCTGCACGGTGACGAAGGAGTGGGCGGGCAGGTGCACCCGCACGCGCGTACCGGTGACCGTGACCTGCTCGTGGGAGCGCGGGGCGACGGCGGCGGGCGCGTCGGGCGTGTTGTGGGTCTGCGGCGCCCCGGCGGTGAGGATCCGCGACACGACCCCGCCGACGTCACCCCCGCGCAGGTCCAGCTCGACGTCGGCCGCGTCGGCCGTGTCCAGGTTGGACAGCGAGATGAGCACCTTGTCGTCCTTGCGGCTCGCCGACAGCGAGACGGTCGCCAGCGTGTCCGGCCCCACCTCGCGGGTGGGCACGTCCGAGAGGAGATCGACCCGCAGTGACGTGGCGTCCTGGTGGCCCTTGTTCATCTCGAACACGTGGTACGTCGGGGTGAGCACGAGCGCCCCGGAGTCGGGGTCGGTCAGGATCATCGCCTGGAGCACGTTCACCGTCTGGGCGATGTTGGCCATCACCAGCCGGTCGGCGTGACGGTGGAAGATGTCGAAGTGCAGGCTGGCGACCAGCGCGTCGCGCAGCGTGTTCTGCTGGTAGAGGAAGCCGGGGTTGGTGCCCGGCTCGACGTTCCACCACGTGCCCCACTCGTCCATGATCAGGCCGACGGTCTTGTGCGGGTCGTAGCAGTCCATCACGTTGGAGTGGCCGGTGAGGAGCTCGTCGGTGTGGGCGGCCTTGACCAGGGTCCGGTAGTACTCGTCCGTGTCGAACACCGTGGCGGCGCCCTTGTCCTGCCAGGTGCCCGGGATCGTGTAGTAGTGCAGCGACAGCGCCTGGTAGAACGGCTGGGGCCGGTAGGCACAGCCCAGGTCGCCCAGCTGCTTCATGAGCGTCTCGGTCCAGGCGTAGTCGTCGCTGTTGGCGCCGGCGGCGATGCGGTACAGCCGGTTGTCGCCGTGGTTGCGGCAGTAGGTGCCGTACCGGCGCGCCTCGGCGGCGTACTGCTCGGCGGTCATGTGCCCGCCGCACCCCCACGCCTCGTTGCCCAGCCCCCAGAAGCGCACCCGCCACGGCTCCTCACGCCCGTTGGCCTTGCGCAGGCGGACCATCGGGGAGTCGCCGTCCCGGGTGAGGTACTCGACCCAGTCGCTCATCTCCTTCACCGTGCCCGAGCCGACGTTGCCGCTGATGTACGGCTCGGCGCCGAGCAGCTCGCACAGGGCCATGAACTCGTGGGTGCCGAAGTGGTTGTTCTCCTCGACGTTGCCCCAATGGGTGTTCACCATCGCCGGGCGCTGGTCCTTCGGGCCGATGCCGTCCATCCAGTGGTACTCGTCGGCGAAGCAGCCGCCGGGCCAGCGCAGGTTGGGGATGTTCAAGGCGCGCAGCGCTTCGACGACGTCCAGCCGGATCCCGCCGGCGTTCGGGATGTCGCTGTCCTCGCCCACGTAGAAACCGCCGTAGATGCACCGGCCCAGGTGTTCGGCGAAGTGGCCGTACACATGTCTGCTGATCACGGGGCCCTTGACGTCGACATTGAGCACGGCGGAAAGGACAGCGTCACTCATGGTTCACACCTTTTCTCGGTAAGCGGCGGCGGATACTTTATCGATAAAGCATCGCGTGGGAAAGTGCCTCTTCCTTGCCTGCCGGCTCGGGAATCCTCGCCCGCTCGCCTATGTGCGACCGGCCGCGCGATGCGTACGGTGAGGCCATGTGCGATCTGAACGCTGCGGAGACCCGCGAAATCATCGCATCACTCAGCGCGGTGACCGGCCTGTCCGGCCAGGTGACCACCCACATCGACGACATCGGCAAGACGTCGTACATGGACCACGAGAACCTGGCCGAACTCCTCGCCACACTGCGCGATCGCGCCGAGGCGGCCAGGGAGTGGGTCGCCGCCAAGCCTCAGCAGCACGCGGGCCACTGACCTGGGCGCCGGCCGG
>NZ_JBSFTC010000430.1:0-7306 GCF_053590415.1 Nonomuraea sp. NPDC003201 | reverse complement strand
GACGGCGGCCTGGCCCGCGTCCGCCTCCACGGCCACCTCGCCACGCCCTGACCACCCCGCGTCCGCCTCGCCAACCCCAGGCCGTGGCGGCCGCCGGTCTGGCCGTCTACTTCGCCGCCTCCGCCGTGCTCGGCGTGGCGAGCGGCGCCGAGCGGCGGTGGATCTGGGGATGGGCCCTGCCGTCCGTGGCCGCGCCGCTGGCGGTGGGCGCGGTGTCCGGGCTCGTCGAGGGCTGGGCCGTGGTCGCGCTGCTGCTGGTCGTCGCCCTGTGGCGGGTGACCTACCGGCAGCGCGGTGGCACGGCCCAGGAGGGCTCAGTCCAGCCGGCGTAGCTCGGCGACCTCCTTGCGCAGTTCGGCCAGCTCGTCGAGGATCCGCTGGGTGTGCTCGCTGGTGTCCTCCAGCACCGCGCGCTCCTCGGCGCGTTCCTCGGCGTTCTCCTCGTCCATGGCGCTGACGACCACGGCCATGAAGAGGTTCAGGATCACGAACGTGCAGATCAGGATGAAGATGGTGAAGAAGACCCAGGCCGACGGATGGCGGGTCATCACCTCCCTGGCGATGTTGCCCCAGTCGTCGCCGGTCATCGTCTGGTAGAGGGTGAACAGCGAGGTCGGCAGGCTGCCGAAGCGCTCGGGGGAGGTGCTCCCGTAGAGCTTGGTGGCCATGACGGCGGCCACGTAGAGCACCAGGCCGAGCAGCACCACGATCGAGCTCATCCCCGGCATGGCGCGCAGCAGCGCCGAGACGACGCGGCGCAGGCTCGGCACGACCGACAGCAGCCGCAGGGCACGCAGGATGCGCAGCGAGCGCAGCACGGACAGGCCGCCCGTGGCGGGCATGAAGGCGATGAGGACGATCGCGGCGTCGAAGACGTTCCACGGGTCGCGGAGGAACCTGGAGCGCTCGACGTAGATCTTGGCGATCAGCTCGACGGCGAAGACGTACAGCGCGATGTGGTCGACCACGGTGAGCAGGTGGCCGAAGCGCGCGACCACCGCGGGGAAGGTCTCGAGACCCAGCGTGGCCGCGTTGAGCAGGATGACGCCGACGATGAACCGCTGGAAGCTTTCGCGGGCGAGGAAGGCGGCGGTGCGTTCACGCACGGGGGCAGGCTCCTAAGGGCTTGGTCATGTGCCCCACCATGATGGCGCAACATGATCAAGCCGATGTCTGTGGTATAAAAACGCACCTGAGCGACGAATGGTGAGGGCGCCGAGCGAGCATGTCCTATCCGAACTACGGTCCCTCCTACTACGGGCCGCCACCCCAGACCCACCCCCAGGGCACCGCCATCCTGGTGCTGGGCATCCTGAGTCTGGTGGTCTGCACGTTCATCGGCCCCTTCGCCTGGTCGATGGGCAACAGGGCGCTGCGCGAGATCGACGAGAGCGGCTACTACTACGAGAACCGCGGCATGGTGCAGGCCGGGCGCATCTGCGGCATCGTCAGCTCGGTCCTGATGATGATCACCCTCGGCTTCGTCGTCCTAATGTTCGGGCTCATGCTGGTCACCGGGGCTCTTTCCAGCTAGCAGGTCGCCCAGGCCCGACTCCAGCAGGTCGAAGGCCCGCTCCGCCTGAGCCCGCAGGCCGGGCGCGATGCTCTCCCAGTCCTCGCCCGCGAGGAGCCGGCGGATGGAGTGGTCGCCGAGCAGCCGCGTCGTGTTGAGGAGATGGGAGGCCACCAGCCGCGGCGTCAGGTCGTCGGGGTCGGCCTCGAGCTCGTCGGCCAGCGCCTGCGCCAGCACGCGCTCCCGCTCCTCACCGATCTCGCGTAGCTTGGCGCCCAGCGAGGGGGCCTCGTCGACGATCCTGGCGAACACGTCGACTCCCGCGTTGAGCCCGTAGCGCCAGTGGCGGGTGTCGAGCGCGTCGAGGAAGTCGCGGCGGAACGCCCGCACCACGCTCTCCCCGGGCTCGCGCTCGCGCAGCACGCGCGGGGCCAGGTCGACGGCCACCTCCTGCCGGTCGGCGAAGAGGTCCTCCTTGGTGCTGAAGTAGTTGAACACCGTGTTGACCGACACGTCGGCGGCCCGCGCCACCTCGGCCACGGTCACGTTGTCGAACCCCTTGGCCATGAACAGCCCCATCGCGACGTCCGCGATGCGCTGCCTGGTCTCGCGCTTCTTCCGCTCCCGCAGCCCCTCTTGCATGCCTCCATCGTACCAAGTTTGCAGTGACACCAAAATTGTGGTTACTCTAATTTTGGAGGCGATGAAATGATCAGGACTTCAGGTCTGAGCAAGACCTTCGACGGCGGCGTAGAGGCCGTCAAAGGCGTCGACCTATCGGTCGGGCCCGGCGAGATCGTCGGGTTCCTCGGTCCGAACGGCGCCGGCAAGACCACGACCATGCGCATGCTGACCACGCTGCTGCGCCCCACGTCCGGCACCGCCACGGTGGCCGGCCACGACCTGCTCGGCGA
Organism: Nonomuraea sp. NPDC003201; assembly: GCF_053590415.1. NCBI lineage: Bacteria > Bacillati > Actinomycetota > Actinomycetes > Streptosporangiales > Streptosporangiaceae > Nonomuraea > Nonomuraea sp. NPDC003201. The sequence goes on along the minus strand of NZ_JBSFTC010000430.1, from coordinate 4,879 downwards.
CGCGAAGGAGGTGCGCAGGCGCATCGGCTACGTCTCCCAGACCGGCGGGACGTCGCCGACCTCGCCGCTGATGGGCGAGCTCGTGCTCCAGGGCATGCTGTACGGCCTGAGCAGGGCGACGGCCGAGGCCAAGACGCGGGAGGCGCTGGAGCGGCTCGACCTCACGGGCCTGGAGTCGAAGCCCGGCGCGGCGCTGTCCGGCGGGCAGCGCCGCCGCTTCGACATCGCGTTCGCCCTGCTGCACGACCCGGTCCTGCTCTTCCTCGACGAGCCCACGACGGGCCTCGACCCGCAGAGCCGGGCCAACCTGTGGGACCACATCCGCTCGCTGCGCGCCGAGCGGGGCATGACGGTCTTCCTCACCACCCACTACCTGGACGAGGCCGACGCGCTCTGCGACCGGATAGTGATCATCGACCACGGCCGGATCGTGGCCGAGGGCGCCCCGGCTGAGCTGAAGACCGGCGGGCGCACGCTCGACGAGGTGTTCCTGGACATCACCGGAAGGTCCCTGCGCGAGGAAGCGGGCGTCTGATGCTGCGTGACACCTGGGTGCTGTTCCGCCACGGCGTGCGCGTCACGCTCCAGCAGAAGGTCGGCATGGTCTTCGGCGCGATCCAGCCGCTGCTCTTCCTGGTGCTGTTCGGGCCCATCTTCACCACGTTCGGCACGTGGGAGACGCTCGTCCCCGGCCTCATCATCCAGCTCGGGCTCATGAGCATGGGGCTGGCCGGGTTCGGGGTGGTGTTCGAGAAGCGCTCCGGCGTGCTGGAGCGCATGCGCGTCACCCCGGCCAGCCGGCTGGCGCTGCTGCTCGGGCGCGTGCTCAACAACGCGCTCACGATGACGATCCAGACGCTGCTGCTCCTCGTGGTCGCCTTCGCCTTCGGCCTGCGGGCTCCCGCGCCGGGGCTGGCGGCCGGGTTCGTGCTGGTGATCGTGCTCGGGAGCAGCCTGGCCGCGCTGTCGTACGCCATCGCGCTGACGATGAACGAGCACCTGTTCGCGCCCGTGATGTCCACGGCGGTGATCCCGCTGGTCCTGCTGTCCGGCTCGTTCCTGCCGATGTCGATGGCGCCGGGCTGGCTCGACGCCATCTCGCACATCAGCCCGTTCAGGTACACGCTGGAGGCGCTGCGCGACCTGTTCGAGGGGCACTACCTGACGGGCACCGTGGGCCTGGGAGTGGCCGTGACCGTGGTGTTCGCCGCGGTCAGCCTCACGGTCGGGACCCGGGTCTTCAACCGGGAGAACGCCTGAGAGCGCCGTTCAGGCCGCGTTCCTGGCGCGCCGCCGCAGCGCGGCGATGATCCCCGCCGGGTCCACGTTCCCGTAGCCGTAGTCGTAGTCGAAGCCCACCTCGCTGCGGTCCTCGGCGGTGCGCCGCAGCAGCGCCCGCAGCTGGGTGGGCGACAGCCGGGTCGACGGCCACAGGGTGCGGACGGCGGCGACGAGCCCGGCGGCCACCGGCGTCGCCGCGGAGGTGCCCGAGTCGGGCTCGTCGTCCCCGAACGCCTTCGACCCGGAGAAGTGGGTGTAGGCGCAGAAGTCGGGCTTGCGGGCGGTCAGCCGCCCGGGGCCCTGCGAGGAGTAGCCCACGCGCTCCCCGTTGATGTCGACGCCGCCGACGGACAGGGCCTTCGGGTGGGAGTTGGCGCCGACGATGGGCCGGTTGGGGTAGACGCACCGGCCGTCGGGGCACTGGGTGCCGCAGTTGCCCGCCGCGAACAGCACGTCCGCGCCCGCCCGGTCGAGCTCGGCCACCATCAGGTTGAACGGGTGGGCGGCGTTGTCGGAGTAGTTGCCCGGATGCCCGACGGGGAAGTCCCACTCGGGGGAGAAGGAGCCCCACGAGTTGCTCACCACCAGCGCCCTGGACTCGGCGGGCTGGGCGGCGAGCACGCTGCGCAGGTGCGCGAACGCCGACACCGCGTCCGACAGCAGCCCGTCCAGCGCCGAGCCGCCGGGCCGGGTGGACAGCAGGACCGGGATGTCGATCAGCGACGCCTGGGGAGCGGCGATGAGCGTGTCGAACGCGCACATCGTCCCGTGATCGACCTCGAACTCGCCCGCCTTGCCCGACACGCCCTGCGGGCTCCAGGACCGCTCGGCGTCCAGCGTGACGCCCCTGCCGAGCTGCCTGGCGGTGTGGGCCGCGTTGATCCCGGTGTCGAGCACGGCCAGCGCCACCCCGCTGCCGTCGAGGCCCTCGGCGCTCAGCCCCGGCACGTTCAGCAGCCGCTCCACGTCGTGCCAGGTGCCGACCGGCGGGTCGCCCCCGCACGTGCGCGTGGTCGCGATCACCGGGTCGGCGTAGACGCCGACCACGTCGGGCCGCAGCGCGGGCAGCAGCGTGACCCTGGAGGCCAGCTCGTCGTCCGAGATCGTGCCGCGCACCAGCACGGAGGCGTCCTCGGCGGCCAGCGAGAAGTCGAGCGGCTGGTTGAGCGAGAGGGGGTCGCCCCCGGCGATCGGGACGGGCCGCGCGACCGCCACGGGGACGTACGCGGTGTCGAGCTCGACCCCGGGCAGCCCGTCGGCCACGTCGGCCGTGGTGGCGCTCTGATCCGGGTCGGCGACGGCCGCGACCAGATCGGGGGAGGGGCGGAGCTGGATCAGGACCCGCATGTGTCACCACCGAATCTCGTGGAGGGAATGAACTCCCCAAGATTCCTCCATTCATCGCCCCGGCGTCCAGCGCCTTTCAAGGGTTTGACCTGCGCAAATACCCTAATTAGTGCGAACCGGATGACATTTCTTCCGGGGCGTCAGGCTTCCGTGTTCCCGGTCTGTTCACTACGGTGTCGAATCATGACGCTCCAGGCGCAGATGCCGGTCGACGACGGAGAAAAAGCTCACTGGCTGGCGGTGCGGCCGAGGCTCGTCCTCGCCAGCGCCTTCATGCTGTTCCTCGAGCTGGCGCTGATCCGGTGGACCGGGTCCAACATCGTCCACCTCAGCTATTTCACCAACTTCGTGCTGCTCGGCTCGTTCCTGGGCATCGGGCTCGGCTTCCTGCGCGTGGGGCGGTCGCGGCGGCAGCCGTACTACTCGCCCGTCGTGCTGGCCGTCCTGGTCGCCGTCGTCCTGACGTTCCCCGTGACCGTCGACAGGAACACCGAGGGCGTCCTGTACTGGACGAGCCTGTCCACCAGCGGCCCGCCCGCGTGGCTGATCCTGCCGGTGATCTTCGCCGCCGCGGCGCTGGTGCTCATGGGCCCCGCCGAGCTCGTCGGGCGCTGCTTCCCCGAGCTGCCGCGCCTGGAGGCCTACCGCTACGACCTGATCGGCAGCCTCAGCGGGATCGCCGCGTTCACGGCGCTGTCGTTCCTGAGCGCGCCGCCGGTGTTCTGGGGGCTGGTCGCGGCCATCTGCTACGGGCTGCTGCTCATGCCCCGGCCGCGCTCGCTCTACCTCGGCCTGGTGACCGTGCCCTCGCTGGCCGTGGTGGGGCTGCTGCTGATGGAGACGCTGACCGCCGGGGCCATCTGGTCGCCGTACTACAAGGTGACCGCGCGCCAGCTCACCCAGCTCGGCGTGCCCGTCACCGACATCTCCGTGAACGGCATCCCGCACCAGCAGGCCGTGCCCGCCGCCGCCCGGCTGCAGTGGGAGGCCCAGTACGGCCTGCCGTACGAGCGGACCAGCAAGCCGCCCAAGGACGTGCTCATCGTCGGCGCGGGCAGCGGCACCGACGTGGCCATCGCGCTGTCCAAGGGCGCCAACCGGGTGGACGCCGTGGAGATCGACCCCAAGCTGCGGGAGCTGGGCGGCTCGGTCCACCCCGACAAGCCGTACGACGACCCGCGCGTCACCACCCACATCACCGACGGGCGAGCCTTCCTCGAGCGCACGGGCGACAAGTACGACCTGATCCTCTTCGCCCTGCCCGACTCGCTCACCCTCGTCTCCGGGGCGAGCTCGCTGCGCCTGGAGAGCTACCTGTTCACCGAGGAGGCCATGAAGGCCGCCCGCGCCCACCTCAAGCCGGGCGGCACCTTCTCGATGTACAACTACTACCGGGAGAGCTGGCTGGTCGACCGCCTCGCCTCCACCATGCAGAGCGCCTTCGGGCACAAGCCGTGCGTCGACGTCGTCAGCACCGCCGGCCAGCAGGCCGTCATCACGGCGGGCGTGACGGCCGACGCGCAGCGCTGCGCGTCGGAGTGGCCCGGCGCCGCCCCCGGCACCCCGCAGCCCGCCAACGACGACCGGCCGTTCCTCTACCTCAAGGACGCCACGATCCCGCCGATCTACATCATCACGCTCGGCCTGATCCTCATCGTCAGCCTCTTCGCCGTCCGCGTCGTGGCCGGGCCCTACGAGCGGATGCGGCCGTACGCGGACCTGTTCCTGCTCGGCGTGGCGTTCATGCTGCTGGAGACGAAGAGCGTGACCGGGTTCGCGCTGCTGTTCGGCACCACGTGGGTGGTCAACGCGATCGTCTTCGCCGGCGTCCTGGTCGCGGTCCTCGCCGCCGTCGAGGTCACCCGCCACTTCCGCACCCCGCCGCTGCCCGTCATGTACGGCGTGCTGCTCGCGGGCCTGCTGCTGTCCTGGCTGGTGCCGAACTCGTGGCTGCTGTCCCTGCCGGTGCCCCTGCGCGCGGTGGCGGCCGTGGTGGTGGCGTTCCTGCCGATCTTCGCCGCGAACGTCGTCTTCGCCAAGCGCTTCGCCGAGACGGCCGACGCGACCACCTCCTTCGGCGCGAACCTGCTGGGGGCCATGGTGGGCGGCTGCCTGGAGTACGCGGCGCTGGTGATCGGGTACAAGGGGCTGCTGATCGTGGCGGCGGTGCTCTACATCGGGGCGATGGTGCTGCTGCCCCGGAAGTCGGTCACCGCCTGACGGCACCGGCGGCGGGGGGATTCCCCGCCTT
>NZ_JBSFTC010000429.1:0-7315 GCF_053590415.1 Nonomuraea sp. NPDC003201 | reverse complement strand
CGAACGAGCCGCGCGATGGCGTCGGAAGCCTCTTTGACCTTCGCCTGAGCCTCCGGCCCGCCCTGAGCGGCGGCCTCGGCGACACAGTGCGCCAGATGATCCTCCAGCAGGGAGATCGCGACCGACTGCAGAGCACTGGTGGCCGCCGAAACCTGCGTCAGGACGTCGATGCAGTACTTGTCGTCCTCGACCATCCGCTGCAACCCCCGCACCTGACCCTCGATCCGGCGCAGCCGCCGCAGCTGGTCCTGCTTGCTGTCGCTGTATCCGACCATGCCTCCCCCTTCCGACTCCTTGAACGTACCATACCCCCCTACCGTATTCCAAGCCGAGCCTGAGCCCAGGTGGGCGATCGGGGCCAACCGGCGACACGACTATTAGTCGGCATAGTAGGTTGCCTACCCGCCCATGCACGAGCGCTGACCCAAGAAGCCCAGGCAGGCATGTCATCGCAGCTCAATGCGAATTACGGTGTTTACACAATGGACTCTTGCATCTACGGAGCGGACCTATAGAGTCACGTGCAATGCACGCCCTCCCCGATGGGGTCATCCTGCACCTCATATACCCCCCGGAGGTTTTGTTTTGTACCACCGAACCACCGCCGCGCTGCTCTCCCTCGCGCTCCTCACGGCATGCGGATCCAGCACCGGCACGACACCCAGCACCCCCGGCACCCGGCAGGCCAAGAGCATCACCATCGCCATCTCCTCTGACGAGGGCACGCTCACGCCGTTCACCAACCAGACCGGCTACCCGGGCAACAACCTGGTGAAACTGCTCTTCGACACGCTGGTGATCGTGCGGGGCGACGGCGTCGCGCCGCTCCTGGCAAAAGAGATCAAGACCACCGACAACAAGACGTTCACCCTGCCGCTCCGGCCGGGCGTCACCTGGCACGACGGCAAGCCGCTCACCTCCGACGACGTGGTGTTCAGCGTCGACTTCTACCGCAAGAACATGGAGGGCGACTCGTCGGTCGACGTCCGCCCGATCGCGAAGGTCAGCGCCAGTGGCGACGTCGTGACCATGACGCTCAAGGCGCCCGACCCCGAGTTTCCGCGCCGGATCCTGGCCGACATGGCGATCCTTCCCAAGCACCTGTGGGAGTCGGTGCAGAAGGTGAGCACGGCAGGGGTGGACAAAGCCGTCGGCAGCGGGCCGTACAAGCTGACCCAGTACGACAACGCCCGCGGCTACACCCTCACCGCCAACCCCGCCTATGCCCTGGGCAAGCCCAAAGTGGATTCGATCAAGGTGGCCGTGATCCCGGAGGAGTCCACCCAGTTCGCCGCCCTGCGCACCGGAGAGGTGCACATGTCCACGCGCATCGTGCCCCCGCAGCAGCTCGCGACGTTGGAAAGGCAGCCGGGCATCGGCGTGGTCAAGGGCACCGAGTTCGCCTCCACGCTGCTGGCGTTCAACACGACCAGACCGCCGTTCGACCGCCCCGAGGTACGCCGGGCTCTGGCCAAGGCCATCGACACGGGGGATCTGGTCAAGACGGCGCTGCTCGGCCAGGGCACCCCGGGCAATCCCGGCTTCATCCACGCGGAGTCGCCCATCAAGGGAGACCGGCTCCCGCCGATCTTCGATGCCGAGGCGGCCAAGCGGGAGCTCGATGCTCTCGGCGCCAAGCCGGGACCGGACGGGATCCGGGTGCTGGACGGCAAGCCCATGTCGTACGAGCTGCTGGTGCAGAGCGCCTCCACGGACCGGCTGCGCAGCGCCGAGCTGATCCGCGGCATGCTCAAGAACGCGGGCGTCGCGGTGAAGGTCACCTCGCTCGACTCCGACTCCCTCGACGCCAAGGTCTGGCCCGACTACGACGTCCGTAAGGGCCGCAACTACGACATGTCCATGTGGGGCTGGTCCGGTCCCGTCATGCTCAGCAGCGGCACCATCGCCCAGCTCCTGGCCTCCGACCCGGACGACGGCAGCCTCAATGTCGTCGGCTTCAAGAGCCCGGCCGTCGACGAGACGATCGCCACCATGACCGCCGCACCCACCATGGAGGCCAGAACGGAGGCGGCCAAGAAGCTCCAGGCCCAGATAGCGGAGCAGCTGCCGTTCCTCACCCTGTACTACCGCAACGGCGCCTACGCCTTCCGTAAGGACGTCTACAGCGGCTGGACCTGGCAGAACGGCTCCGGCGCGCTGAACAAGTTCTCCCTCGTCGATTACCGGCTCGGATGACGGCCGTCCAGGCCGTCCGCCGCGGCTACCCCCGCTACATCGCCGGCAGGCTGGCCGAATACCTCTCGGTGCTGCTGGTCGCGCTCACGCTCAACTTCGCGCTCCCCCGGGCGCTCCCGGGTGGCCCGCTCAAGCTGTTCGGCAGCCCGGAGGCCCTGGCCAGGCTGACCGCCGACGAGCGCGCGCAGATCGCCACGCAGTACGGCTTCGGCCGGCCGCTCCCCCAGCAGTTCCTCGACTACCTGACCGGCGTGTTCACCCTGGACCTCGGCACCTCGCTGTCGGACGGCCGGCCCGTCACCCAGGCGCTGGCGGACGCGCTGCCGTGGACGCTGCTCCTGGTGGGCACCAGCACTGCGGTGACCGCCGTCCTGGGGGTGACGCTGGGCGTCGCGGGCGCCCTGCGTCGCCGCCGGGGCAAGGGCTCCGGGCTGCTCGGCGCGGCCGTGGTCGCCGACTCGGTCCCGCAGTTCTGGCTGGGCATGCTGCTGATCGTCCTGTTCGGGGTGAAGCTCCAGCTGCTGCCCACCTACGGCGTGTCCGGGCCGGAAGGGGTGACGGTCGGCGGGGTCCTGCAGCACCTGGTCCTGCCGGTGACGACGCTGACCGTCACCGGCATGGGATATCTGTTCCTCTACACCCGCTCGTCCCTGCTCACCGTCCTGACCAGCGAGCCGGTGCAGCACGCCCACGCCCGCGGAGTGCCGTACGGCAGGCTCGTGCGCAGGCACGCCCTGCGCCCGGCATTGCTGCCCGTGCACACGATCCTCATGCTGGAGATCGGCTTCCTGGCCGCCGGGGCCATCGTGGTCGAGACCGTCTTCGCCTATCCCGGGCTCGGGCGGCTCACCTTCGACGCGATCACCGCCCGCGACTACCCGCTCATGCAGGGGGCGTTCCTGGTGCTCACCGTCATGGTGGTGCTCATGAACGCGCTGGCCGACGCGACGTACCCGCTGCTGGATCCCCGTGCCAGAACCGGAGACCGGAGATGATGTTCCTCAAGGCGCCGCGCCGGAACCTGCTCGGCGCGCAAGGAGTGATCGGCGTCGGCGTCCTCGCCGCGATCGTCGCCATCGCGGCGTATGGAGCCGCCCTGCCCGACGGTGCGGGGCGCGAGCGGGTGGCCGAGCCGTACGCACCGCCGCGGGCAGGCCTGCCGCTGGGTTCCGACGATCTCGGCCGGGACCTGCTCGACCAGCTCATCGTGGGCGCCGGCACCTCCCTGGGCCTGGCGTTCATCGTCGCCGTCTGCACCACGCTGCTGGCCGCGATCATCGGCGGCGCCGCCGGGATCGGCCCGCGCTGGTTGTCGGTCTCGCTGATGCGCGGCGCGGACGTCCTGCTGATCCTGCCCGAGCTGATCCTCTACATCCTGGCGGCCGCCTTCCTCGGCCAGTCCTTCGGCATACGGGCGGCGATCCTGGCGCTCATCCTGTGGCCGGTCCCCGCCCGCGTGCTCCGGGCCGGGGTGCTCACCGCCTGGTCCCGCGGCCATCTGGAGGTGTCGCGGGCCATGGGCGCACCGGCCTGGTGGTTGCTGGCCCGCCACGGCACGTACCTCATCGGGCCGCTGCTCATCCCGGTCTTCGTCCGCACCGCGAAGGTCGCCATCATCTACGACGCCACCCTGTCCTTCCTCGGCCTCGGCGACCCGACCTCGCCGAGCTGGGGCACCACGCTCTACTGGGTGCAGACCAACGGCGTCTTCCTGTCCGACGCCTGGCTGTGGTGGGCGTTGCCGCCCGGCGCCGCCATCACGCTCACAGTGCTCTCCCTCGCCCTGATCGGCGTCGCGGTGGAGGAACGGCTCAACCCTGCCCTGCGGGAGGCTGCCCGATGACCTTGAAAGTACGCGACCTGACCGTCCGGTACGGCGGCCTGGCCGCGGTCTCGCACGTCAACCTCGACATCGCCGACGGCGAGATCCTGGCGCTGGTCGGCGAGAGCGGCTGCGGCAAGACCTCGCTGGCCCGCACCCTGCTCGGCCTGCTCCCCTCCACGTCACAGGCCGGCGGGTCCGCGTTGCTGGGCGAACACGAACTGGTCGGACGGACCGACTGGACAGGTGTGCGGGGCACCCGCGTCGCCACCGTGCCGCAGGGCGCGATGACCGGGCTCAGCCCCGTGCATCGCATCGGCGCCCAGCTCGCCGAGATGCTCACCCTGCACGGCGGCACGGCCCAGCCCGCCGACCTGCTCGACCGCGTCGGGCTCCAGGCGACGATGCTCAGGTCATATCCGCACGAGCTGTCCGGCGGGCAACGCCAGCGGGTGGCCATCGCGCTCGCCCTGGCCGGCGAGCCGGACCTGCTGGTCGCGGACGAACCCACCACCGGGCTGGACGCCATCACCCAGCGGCAGGTCCTCGCCCTCCTGGCCGGGCTCCGCACCAGCATGCTGATCGTCTCGCACGACCTGGCCGGGCTGCTGCCGTACGCCGACCGCGTCGCCATCATGTACGCGGGCCGCCTCGCCGAAGTCCGCCCGGCTCGCGCGCTTTCCCCGGCCTCCGCCCACCCCTACACGGCAGGACTGCTCAGCGCGACCCCCGTCGCCGACCGCGAGGTCGCCTGGGGCAGCATCCCCGGATCCGCGCCCGCCCTCGGGCACGTCACGCCCGGCTGCGCGTTCGCGGCCCGCTGCCCGCTCGCCGTCGACCGTTGCCGCGAGGAGACGCCGCCCTTGGTCGCACGCGGAGAGGCGCAGGTCGCCTGCCACCGTCACGACGAGCCGGACCACCCCTCCTACCCGAACGTGCCCCGCGTCGACAGCCCGTCGGGAAGCGCGGTGGTCAGCGCGTCAGGCATCCGGCACACCTACCAGGCCCGCTCACGGGTCGTGGACGCGCTGCGCGACGTCGACCTCGAGATCAGCGCGGGCGAGATCGTCGGCCTCGTGGGCGAGAGCGGATCGGGCAAGAGCACGCTCGCCCGGATTCTGCTCGGTCTCATCAAACCGACCGCCGGTCGCGTGACGCTCGAAGGCCGGGAGCTGACGGCCGGCCGTGCGCTGCGCCGCCTGCGACGACGGATCGGCTTCGTCCACCAGGACCCCTACGATTCGCTCCACCCCGGCATGCGGGTGGCGGCGCTGGTGGCCGAGCCGCTGGCGGTGGCCGGAGTGCCCCGGGGCGAGCGGCTCGGCCGCGTCCGGGAATCGCTGACCGCCGCCGGGCTGCCGGACGATTCCGAGTTCCTCGCCCGTTTCCCCGGCCAGCTGTCCGGCGGCCAGCGCCAGCGGGTGTCCATCGCCCGAGCTCTCGCCGGCAGCCCCGCGCTGCTCATCGCGGACGAGGCCACTTCCATGCTGGACGTCTCCACCCGCGCGGGGATCGCCACCACGCTGCGATCCCTGGCCGTCGAACGCGGCCTCGCCGTCCTGCTCGTCACCCACGACCTGGGCGAGGCCGTCCAGTCGTGCGACCGCATCCTGGTCCTCCAGGCGGGCCGGGTCGTCGAGCACGGCCCGGCCGACGACCTGGCCCGATCCCCGTCCCACGCCTATACGACCCGGCTCCTCCAGGCTTCCACATGAGCTCACCGTGCAGTTCACCGTGCAGTTCCCCGGGGCCGGCGACCGGGGCCCGGAGCGGCCGTCCGGCCCTGGAAACCGTATACCCGTTATGGGTATCATCCTCTACTATGGCGATACGTAGTGCGGTTGTGCAGTGATGGATGTCTTTTCGCGACTGGATTCGTTCGGGGACCGCTTCCGGCTTGAACGTGGCCTGACGGCGCACGACGGCTGGATCGCATGCGACCGGCTGCTCGACCCCTCATCAGACGAACTCTCCCGCGTACTCGAAGCCGAGCGGGTGGCCAGCGGCCAGAAGTCGGACCACGCCACCGCACTGACCGTCATGGCCGTGTACGCGGGCACCGTGACCGCCTCCGCGCTGCTGGCATGGGCGCTCGACCGGGTGGTCGTGGACATGCGACCGCACAACGTGGCCATCCGGCTCTCCGAGCACCACGGGTTCGAGGCGGTCGCGCTACGGGAGCCCAACGCCGTGGAGGCGCCCGTCGACACGCTTGTCTCCTGGGTGCTCGACGAGCATCTCCTCCCGCTCGCGCACGCCATGCGTACGCGCACCCGGGCGGGCCTACGCCAGCTCCATGGCGGGGTGGCGCACGGGTGCGCGGCGGCATTCTGCATCGCCAGCCGACTCGGCGGCGACGTCGACCGGCTGCAACGGGCCTACGAGGAGTTCCTCGCCGCCTCCACCGGCGACCTGGAAAAGCTCGGCGAAGTGATCAGGCTGCGAGAGGGCGATCGCGAAGGGCTGTTCTACCTACGCAACACATGCTGCCTCTACTACACCTCCGACGAAGCGGTGAAATGCTCCAGCTGCTGCCTGGACAGTGCCGAGGACCGCGTGACCGCCTACCGCCGGGTCCTCGCGAACGGAGTGGTCCCCCACTGAGCCGCACCGCACAGCGCGCGACCCGAACGACTCCGGGGGGACCGGGCCCCCCGGCTCGTCGGCCAAGCGTCTGCTTGGCCCGCGGACCCATCATGGCTCCCCGGCGGCGTGGGACTTCACCTCCTGCCATCGGCAGATCTTCTTGGAGACCAGGACGGCCCCGATGCGCTGGTAGAACCGCTGTGCCGCCACGTTGGCCTCGGCGACCTCCCAGCGGATCACCCTGCCGTCCGAGGCGGCGGCGACCGCCCGCATCAGCCGTTCCCCGACCCCGTGGCCGCGCTCTCCGGCGCGCACGTAGAGGTCGTCGAGCGCGAGATAGCCGCCGCCCGACCACAGGCTGACCCTCTCGAGCCAGGACACGTACCCGATCGCCCGTCCGTCCCTCTCCGCGATCAGGTAGGTGATCTCGGGACGCCCGAGCAGCTCTTCCATGCGATCCACGCTCACGGTGATCGCAGCCCCCTGACTCTGGTGCTCAGCGAGCTCACGCAGCAGGCCGTGAACGGTCGCCGCGTCGTCGGCCGTCGCGCGACGGATCGACACCATGGTGAATTCCCTTCTCAGCCGGTGGGCGGGATGTGGCGCAGCCGGAGGAGCGCGAGGATCGCCGCGCCGCCCGCGATGACCGCCGCGACGACGGCCGCCACGTTGAGCCCGCCCGCGAAAGCCTCGCGAGCGGGCGCGAGGACC
>NZ_JBSFTC010000428.1:0-7322 GCF_053590415.1 Nonomuraea sp. NPDC003201 | reverse complement strand
CGCGCGGCGTCGCGGAGGGACGTCGGCGCAGCCGCCGGACTGCGGCGGCCGACGGCAGGCCGAGCACGGCCGTCAGGGCGGTGACGGCGAACGCCAGGACGACGATGACGTTGGCCGGAGGGGTCTCCCACCAGGGGATGAGCTCGTAGGCGGGCCCGTCGGTGGCCGCGTACGTGACGCCGGCGCCGTCCGTGACGAACGCCAGCCGCTGGGAGCCGCCGTCCTGCTGGTAGAGCCCCGCAGCCGGCGGGCTCCACGTCATGCCCTTGAAGGCGAGCTTCCCGCCGGCCTCGACCTGCAGCCGGGAGGAGGTGGTGAGGGTGAGCACCTTCTCGATGGTCGACTCGACCGTGCGGGCCGGTCTGTAGAAGCCCGCCACGGGCGTGGCCGACCTGCCGGGAGGGGCGGGAGGGGTGGTGGGCGCGGCGCGCCCGGCTGGAGACCCTCACCGGCCGCGAGCGTGAGGTGCTCACCGAGGTGGGGCTCGGCCGCTCCAACGCCGAGATCGCGGCGTGCCTGCACATGAGCGAGGCAACGGTCAAAAGCCACATCTCCCACCTGTTCGACAAGCTCGCCGTCACCAACCGGGTCCAGGTGGCCATCGCCGCCTACCGCGCGGGCCTGGTGGACTGAGCGCCTCCGCACGCGTCGACGGGCAATCGGCAGTGCCTCAAAGGACGCCCGCGGTGCGCATTTCGCTGCAGAACGGAATTCTGTCCCTGCCTAGTGTCGGGCGCGGCAACATCCGCAACCGAACGAGGAAGCATCATGCGTACACGTTTCACCACAACCTTCGCCGCCGCTCTGCTCGTCGTCTCCGGGACGGCCGCGACCGGCGCGCAGGCGTCCGCCGGTGACCAGCCACAGGACAAGCCCGCCGTCGTCCAGCCCGTGACGATCGCCGCCGAGCCGCCGCCCGGCTTCTCCTCCTGGGACGAGGTCCTGCGGGTCCAGGGGAAGCTCGACGCCACGGCCGAACGGCTGAAAGCCGCCGGCGGCGTCCTCGACGGCTTCGGCAAGATCACCGAAGCCGTTGAGGAGCGCCGGGTACGCCTGTACTGGAAGGGCGACCCGCCCGCCGAGATCCGATCGATCGTCTCCGGGTCGGACAGCACCGTCGACGTGGTGCCCGCCCGCTACTCCGCGCGGGAACTGGACCGCGAGAGCGAACGTCTGAGACGCCTGTCCAGCGGCACGGAGGGCTTCCGGATCGTCCAGATCAACCAGTCCCCGCAGGACGGCCTGCGGATCGGCGTGACCGGGTCGACCGACGCCGCCGCCGCGTCCAGCGTCGTCAGGGAGGCCGGCGTGCCCGTCACGGTGACCGAGGGCCGTCAGGCCGAGCCGTTATCGCGCATCGCCGACACCATCCCGTACTGGGGCGGCTCCGCGATCACGATCGGCCGGCCCGGTCTGCCCAGCGTGAGCGGATACTGCTCCACCGGGTTCGGGATCCGTGACCTGAACACCGGGGACCGGTTCCTGCTCACCGCCGACCACTGCCGCCAGTCCGGCGAGATCGTCCTGGTCGGCAAGCTCGACGCGGGCGCCACCGGCACCAAGATGGGCACGGTGAGCGGCGGCGACCCCGACAACGACTCCCTGAAGATCCGCACCAGCACGGACGGCGTGATCTACAACAACAACGCCACCACCGAGTTCAGCAATCCGGTGATCGGGTCGAAGTACCCGTTCGAGGGCCAGTTCCTGTGCACCAGCGGAGCGTTCACCGGCACCCGGTGCAACGCGAAGGTGGGCGAGGTGGACATCGAGTTCGGCCGCCCGGACGGCGGCTGGAGGTACCCGATGGCCCAGCTCGACAGCGTCAACGGGACGATCCTGGCCGGGCAGGGAGACAGCGGCGGGCCGGTCTTCCAGGTCAACCCGCAGAACCACCGCCAGGTCTTCGCCGTGGGCCTGATCAGCATGGCCCGCGCCGGCGACACCGGCAGCCGGTGCGAGACCAGCGGCGGCGGTAACCCCTCGACCCCGCCGCTGCCGAACTCCAGGTGCTTCGCGCACATCTGGTTCACCTACGTCCAGGAGATGGAAGACGCCTATGACGCGGCCGTCCTCACCTCCAACGCGCCGTAACGAGGTCCGGCACGGCCCGTCCGTCCCGATACCTCCGGGGCCACCCCGGAGGTATCGGGTGAACATCGCGACGAGCTCGTCCCCCTCGGTTCCCCGCGCGGGCCGAGGGGCGGCTACTGGAGCCCGGCGCGGACGGAGGTGATGCGCTGGGTGTTGAAGCCGAGCCAGTGCATCCGGCCCACATACCGCGCGTGCTCGACCTTGAGACAGCGGTCCATGATCACGGTCACGCCGCCGTCCCCGGCGATCCGCGCACCCTCCTCGTTGATCACGCCGAACTGGCACCACAGGGCGGCGGCGTTTATCGCCACTGTCTCCTGCGCGATGGCGGGCAGCGCGTCCGGCGCGCGGAAGACGTTCACGAGGTCCACCGGCACGGGCACGTCGAGCAGGCTCGGGTAGCTGGTCTCCCCGAGGATCTCCGTCTCGCGGGGGTTCACGGGGATCACCCGGTAGCCGTGCCGCCTGAGGTAGTAGCCGACGAAGTAGCTGGCTCGCAGCTCGTTGCCCGACAGGCCCACGATCGCGATCGTCCTGGTGGAGTGCAGTACGCGCTGGATCGTCAGCGGGTCCTGGTAGCGCCCGAGCTCGGTCATGGCGTCTCCACCTTCTTTCCGTTCGTTCCGGCGACGCGGGCGAAACCCTGCTCCAGGTCCCAGATCAGGTCCTCGACGGACTCGGTGCCGACCGACAGCCGCACCGTCCCCGGCCCGACGCCGGCCGCCCGCAGCTCGTCGTCGCCGAGCTGGCGGTGCGTCGTGCTGGCGGGGTGGATGACCAGGCTCTTGGCGTCGCCGACGTTCGCCAGGTGGGACCAGAGCGTCAGGCCGCCGATGAGGCCCTGCCCGCCGGTCCGGCCGCCGGCGCAGTCGAAGGAGAAGACGGCGCCGGCGCCGCGCGGGAGGTACTTCTCCACCAGCGGCCGGTACCTGCTCTCGGGCAGGCCGGGGTAGGTCACGTTGGAGGCCAGCTCGTGCGTCTGGAGGAAGGCCGCGACCGCCCGCGCGTTGTCGACGTGACGGTCCATGCGCAGCGACAGCGTCTCCAGCCCCTGCAGGAACAGGAAGGCGTTGAACGGCGAGAGCGCCGCGCCGAGGTCGCGCAGGGTTTCGGCCCGCAGTTTCATCAGGTAGCCATACGTCCCGAACGTCTCGTGGAATCGCAGGCCGTGGTAGGCGGGAGACGGATCCGCGACCACCGGGAACCGTCCGTTGGACCAGTTGAACGTGCCGGCCTCGACCACGACGCCGCCGATGCTCGTGCCGTGGCCGCCGATGAACTTGGTCGCCGAGTGGATCACGATGTCGGCGCCCCACTCGATCGGGCGGCACAGGTACGGCGTCGCGAACGTGTTGTCCACGATCAGCGGCAGCTCGTGCTCGTGGGCGATGGCCGCCACGGTCTCGATGTCCAGCACGTTCCCGGCGGGATTGCCGATCGTCTCGCCGAAGAACGCCTTCGTGTTCGCCCGTACCGCCTGGCGCCAGGCGTCCGGATCGTCGGGATCGACCCAGGTCAGCTCCACGCCCATCTTGCGCAGCAGGTGCTTGAGCTGGTTCACCGTCCCGCCGTACAGCGCGGAGGAGGAGACGACGTGGTCGCCCGGCTGCAGCAGCGTGAACAGCGCGGCCGCCTGCGCGGCGATCCCGCTGGCGAAGGCCACCGCGCCGCTGCCGCCCTCGAGGTTCGCCACCCGCTCCTCGAACACCGCGACGGTCGGGTTCATGATGCGCGAGTACGTGTTCCCGTACTCCTGCAGGTTGAAGTACGCCGCCGCGGACTCGGGGTCTTCGAAGACATAGCTGGTCGTCTGGAAGATCGGCACCGCGCGGGCGCCCGTGTTCGGGTCGGGCCGCTGCCCGGCGTGCAGCTGCCGGGTCTCGAACCCGAACGCGCGGGCCTGCTCGGCACGGGGGAACTGATCGGTCACGAAGACCCCTTCCTCGACGTCGCCCCGGCCAGGAACCGGCGGATGATGGGCGTCTGCCGCGCCTCCTCGAGCAGGAAGCAGTCGTGGCCGTACGGCGCCTCGATCACCTCGAACTCGACCGGTTTGCCGAGGGCGCGCAGCGCCTGCTCGATCTCCTCCGACGCCGACGGCGGGTACAGCCAGTCGGAGCTGAAGGCGATGAGCAGCGTCCGGGCGCAAACGCCTTCGAGCGCCTGCGAGAGAGATCCGCCATGCTGCCGCGCGAGATCGAAATACGTCAGCGCGCGCGAGGTGTAGAGGTAGGTGTTGGCGTCGAAGCGCTTGACGAACGAGTCGGCCTGGTGGCGCAGGTAGCTCTCCACCTCGAACTCCGGCTCGGTGATCGTGTAGCGCAGCGCGTCGGCGGACTGCAGCCGCCTGCCGAACTTCTCGCTCAGCGCGGGTGCGGACAGGTACGTGATGTGGCCGACCATCCGCGCCACCCCCATGCCGGCATGGGGATGGCGGCCCGTGCCGTAGTAGTGGCCGCCCTGCCAGGCCGGATCGCGCATGATCGAGTCACGCGCGATCGCGTTCCAGGCCACCCCCTGCGGGTGGAGGGCGTGCGTGCTGGCGATGGCCACGACCGCGTCGACCTGGCCGGGGAACAGGACCGCCCACTGCAGCGCCTGCATGCCGCCGAGCGAGCCCCCGGCCACCGCCGCGAGCCGCTCGATGCCGAGGACGTCGAGGAACGCCCGCTGCGCCCGTACCATGTCCGCGACCGTGACCACGGGGAAGTCCGGCCCGTACGGCCTGCCCGTCGCCGGGTCGATCGACGAGGGACCCGTCGTCCCGCGGCAGCCGCCGAGCAGGTTCGTGCAGATGACGAAGAACCGGTCGGTGTCGAACGCCTTGCCGGGGCCGATCATCCCGTCCCACCAGCCGAGCCCCTTGCCGCCCGCGCCGTCGCGGTCCTCGGCCCCGAAGCCGTCGCGCGTGCTCTGGCCGGACGGCGCCTTCGCCAGGCCCGCGGCATGGGCGTCGCCGCTGAGCGCGTGACACACCAGGACGACGTTGTCGCGCCGGGGTGAGAGGGCGCCGTAGGTCTCGTAGGCCACGCGGATCGGGTGCAGTTCCCGGCCGCAGTCGAGGTGTAGCGGCTCCGGCAGGTCGAGGTACCGGGTTTCCACGGTGCCGACCGTGCCGGTCGTGCCGGCCGCGAGCGCCGGGGCTGGCTGCGACATAGGGCTATGGTAGCCGCCACGGCGCGTGTATGGTCAAATACCTACCGGGAATGCGGGAAGATCCGGAAGGGGCGGGACATGACCACGGTCGCCAATGGCGTGAACGTGCAGGCGCTGCTGGACGCGCGCGAGGTGCTGAAGGGCGCGCCCGAGGCCGCGCAGTTCGTCTGGCGGGCATCCTCCAGGTGGCAGAACGGCGTCCACAGCACCACCACGGTCAAGGAGTTCTTCGGCCTCGGGCAGGAGCAGAGCCACCGGACCGAAGCGGTGTTCGACGCCGACCACCCCGAGATCTTCGCGGCCGAGGACAACGGCATCACGCCGATCGAGTACCTCCTCGTCGGCCTGGCGAGCTGCCTGACGGCCGGCGTGGCGTCCGTCGCGCAGAACCGCGGCATCCAGCTGCGCTCGGTCGAGGCCACGCTCGAAGGCGAGCACGACATCCGCGGCATCCTCGGCGTCGACGCCGACGTCCGCAACGGCTTCAACGACATCAAGGTGACGTTCACCATCGACGCGGACGCCTCCAAGCAGGAGATCGAGGCGCTGGTGGCCCAGTCCCAGAAGCGGTCGGCCGTGTTCGACGCCCTCACCAACCCGACGAACGTCACCGTCGACGTCGCCTGAAAGCCTGAAAGCCTGAAAGGCCGAGCCATCGAGCACGTCACCACGGTCGTCATCGGCGCGGGCCACGCCGGTCTCGCCGCGAGCCACTTCCTCCGCGAACGGTCGCTCGATCACCTCGTGATCGAGCGCGGCGAGGTCGCGAACTCCTGGCGGCGCGAACGCTGGGACTCCTTCCGGCTGCTCACCCCCAACTGGCAGAGCCGCCTGCCGGGCCTTCGCTACGAAGGCCCGGAGCCCGACGGCTACATGACCACGAAGGAGGTGACGCAGTTCATCGAGCGCTTCGCCGCGTACTCCCGGGCTCCCGTCCGGACCGGCACGAACGTCACGTCCGTCCGGCGTACCGGCGACGGATACCACGTGACGACGAGCCGCGGCGAGATCCGCTGCCGGACGGTGGTGATCGCCAGCGGGGCCTGCAACCGGCCGGCGGTGCCGATCTTCAGCGACGCGGTGCCGTCGTCCGTCGAGCAGCTGACGCCGTTCGACTACCGTGCCCCCGATCGGCTGCCCGATGGCGGGGTGCTCGTAGTGGGAGCGTCGGCGACCGGCGTGCAGCTGGCCGCCGAGCTGCGCGGGTCCGGCCGGCCGGTGACGCTCTCGGTGGGGGAGCACGTGCGGCTGCCCCGCACCTACCGCGGACGCGACGTGCTGTGGTGGATGGACGCCTCCGGCGTGTGGGACCAGCGATACGACGAGATCGACGACCTCGCGCGGGCCCGGCGGCTGCCCTCGCCCCAGCTCGTCGGCACTCCCGAACGCGGGACGCTCGATCTCAACGCGCTCACCTCGATGGGTGTCGAGCTGGTCGGCCGCTGGGCGGCCGCGCGCGACG
Source organism: Nonomuraea sp. NPDC003201 (assembly GCF_053590415.1). NCBI lineage: Bacteria > Bacillati > Actinomycetota > Actinomycetes > Streptosporangiales > Streptosporangiaceae > Nonomuraea > Nonomuraea sp. NPDC003201. The sequence continues at coordinate 610 of NZ_JBSFTC010000428.1, read as the reverse complement.
GATGCGCGCTGTTCTCCGGCGGGCTGCGCAACGTGTTCTCGCTCGCGGACCTCAAGATGGAGCGCCTGCTGGGCACGTTCGACGAGTGGGCGCGTACGCGGGGCCGCGACGTCGGGGCCGGCCCGCCCGAGCGCTTCGCGCCGACCCGGGTGCCCGAGTCGGCGCGTCTGCGGCTCGACCTGCGGAGCGGCGAGATCCGCTCGATCGTGTGGGCGACGGGTTTCCGGCCCGATTACGGCTGGCTCGACGTGCCCGTGGTCGACGAGAAGGGCCGGCTGCGCCACGACGGCGGTGTCGTCGACAGCCCGGGACTGTACGCGCTGGGGCTGCCCGTGCTGCGGCGGCGCAGGTCCACGTTCATCCACGGCATCGAGGACGACGCGCGCGAGGTGATCGACCACCTCGCGCGGTACCTGGCCGTACGACGGTGATCCCCGGACGGCACCAGTTCGGCGATCTCGGGAAGTACGGCGTCCGCAACCGCGATCTTTCTTCTGGATCAGCCCGTCGGCGTGGAAGAGGTCGGCGGCGTGCTGCTGCCCGGCGACGAACTCCTCACTGAGCGGGTGCACCTCCTCGAGTTGGGGTATCCCGGCAAGGTTGCGACGCT
>NZ_JBSFTC010000427.1:0-7369 GCF_053590415.1 Nonomuraea sp. NPDC003201 | reverse complement strand
CCGACCGCTCCCGCGGCGCGCCGCTCACCGCGTAGGCCGCGGCCCGCTGCGGCCCGAGCCGCGACCCCTGGCGGAACGCCGTCGCGAACGCCGACCGGCCCAGCGCCGCGCGGGCCTGCTTCGTGCAGCGCTCGTGCGAGGTCGCGTGGTAGCTGATCCACTCGGGCGAGGTCCCCACCGCCTGCCACATCGCGTGCGCCGCCCCCAGCAGCGCGGCGGCCCGGTCGTGCTCGTCCCGCGCGCCCGCGAGCCAGGCCAGCACCTCCAGACACTGGGTCAGGCACCACCGGTCGTTGATCCTCCCGGTGAACTCGGTGGCCGCCGTCAGCAACGCCTCCGCGCGCCGGCGCTCGCCCAGATTCCAGTGCGCGACACCGAGCGCGAGCTGCGCGTACGCGCGGAAGACCAGGGCCCGCCGGCTCTCGCACAGGGTCAGGAGCCGCTCGCCGAACTCGCTCGCCTGGCGGGGATCCTCGGTCGAGCCGTACGCGGCCCCGACGTAGAGGTTGAACATGATGCCGTCGATGTCGCCCATGGCCTCGTGGATGGCGAGGGACTCCCGGATCAGCGCCAGGCCGCGCCGGGCGTCGCCGGTGAAGAACGCCGCGACGCCCGAACTGCGGATGCCGTGCGCCACGAGCTGCTCGTCGCCCTCCCGGCGGGCGAAGGCGATGAATTCCTCCAGCCGCCGCGTGGCGGTCACGGCCTGACCCTGGCGCAGGGAGAGCAGGCTGTCGGCCCAGACCCCCAGCGCACGGCACCGGCTGCCCTCCGGCACCAGTTCCAGGCCGCGTCCCAGCCAGTAGCGGCCCTCCGCGAACGATCCGGCCAGGAGCCAGAAGCACCACATCGCCGACGCGGCCTCCAGCTCCATCGGCGCCAGCGCGAGGTCGCTCAGGCACACCTCCAGGGCGACGCGGATGTTGGGCAGCTCCCGCTGCAGGAGCAGGTAGCGGTCCAGCTGCTCGGGGACCATCCGGTCGATCCGGTGCTCCGTCACCAGGTCCCGGTAGTGCTTGGCGTAACGCCGGCGCAGCCGCCGCTCCTCGGGAGGCGGCAGCTGCTCGCAGCCGTACGCGCGCAGGGCCTCCGGCATGCGGTATCTGGAGCCCTCCCTGACCAGGACCGACTTGTCCACCAGCCCGGTCAGGTGGTCGAGCACGTCGAGCCGGTCGATGCCGTCGCCGGAGCACACCGCCTCGGCGGTCTCCAGGTCGGCCCCGGAGGGGAACAGCCCCAGCCGCGCCCACAGCCGCCGCTCCCCGGCCGAGCAGAGGCGGAAGCTCCACTCCATGGTCGCGCGCATCGTCTGGTGGCGGGGCAGGGCGGTGGGCGTCTTCGCGATCAGCACGTCGAAGCGCTCCTCCAGCTCCCGTGCCAGGCGTTCGAGCGGCATGGAACGCAGCCGGACCGCCGCGAGCTCGATCGCCAGCGGGATGCCCTCCAGGCGCCGGACCAGCTCCGCCACGGGCGCCACGTTGCGCGCGTTCAGCCGGAAGCCGGGGACGGCGCCCGCCGCGCACGCCACGAAGAGCCGGACGGAGTCGTGGCGGCCGACCTCCCTGACCGTGTGGCCGCAACCGGGGCCGGGATCGGGAGTGGACAGCGGAGTGACCACCAGCACCTGCTCGCCGGAGACCCGCAGCGTCTGCCTGCTGGTCGCCAGGACCTGCAGCCGGGGCGCGGAGCGCAGCAGCCGGTCCACGAACCGGGCGCAGACCGCGCTCAGATGCTCGCAGTTGTCCAGGACCAGCAGCATCCGCTTGCGGGACAGGTAGTCCACCAGCACGCCCATGGGGTCGCGGCGCACGTCACGCAGCCCCAGCGCCATGGCGACCTCCGACTCCAGCAGGTCGCCCGTCTCCAAAGTGGCCAGCTCGATCACCTCGACCCCATCCTGGTAGGCGTCCCGCAGCAGCTCCGCGGCCCTGAGCGCCAGCCGGGTCTTGCCGACGCCGCCCGCGCCCGTCAAGGTGAGCAGCCGGGACCTGCCCAGCAGCTTCCGCACCATGGACAGCTCCTGGGCCCGCCCGACGAAGGTGGACTTGTCGGTCAGAACGCCGGCGCCGGACCTCATGGGGAGCTCCCGGGAAGCAGGCCCTGCTCGCTGACCCAGGCCGCGATCTGGGAACGCGAGTTGAACCCGAGCTTGGTCAGGATGTGCTCGACGTGTCCCTCGGCCGTGCGCTGGGCGATCACCAGCGCGGAGGCGATGGCCTTGTTGGTCATGCCCTGGGCGACGAGCCGGGCGATCTCCATCTCCCTGCGGGTGAGCGGCGAGGCCGGGGCCGCCGTCGCGGGCTTGGCCGGTTTCACGCTCTCGCACATCGCGTACGCGAGCGCGTCGGCCGGGGTGAGCTCGGTGCCCCTGCGGAAGGCGGCCTCGAACTCCTCCTCACCGAGGCGCTCGCGCGCCAGCGCCTCGGAGGCGTCGTGGTGGCCGGACAGGTAGCCGAACGGGGGAGCGCCGAACGACCGCCAGCGCTCCTGCGAGGCCCCGAACAGCACGGCGGCGCGCTCGGGCGTGCCGTCGGCGGCCATCCACGCCAGCGCCTCGATGCACAGGGCGGTGCCCAGCCGGTCGTCGAAGGGCCGCTTGAGCCGGATGGCCTCGCGCTCCATCTCGACCGCCCTGGCCACGTCGCCCTCCCGCCACACCTCGATCCCGTACACCCACAGCGTGTACGACCTGAACCAGTGGTCAGCGCGGGCCTCGCAGGCCTCCAGGCCCTCCTTGAAGCGCGTGACCGCCTCGTCGGGATGGCCGAGGAGCGAGTGGGCGGTGGCCAGGTACAGCAGCGTGTTCACCACCCCCATCGGGGCGTCCGCCTCGCGGTAGCCCGCCACCGCCTCCTCCAGCAGGGCCGCCGCGCCGGTGATGTCGCGCTGGAGCAGGGTCGCCAGGCCGGAGACGTAGGAGATCTCGGCGGGGATGGCCGCGCCGTCGAGCTGTTTCGCCAGCTCGCGGGCCTCCTCGAGCATGTCCGCCGCCAGCGCGAAGTCGCTCTGCAGCACCGCCAGCCGCGCGTTGACGCACAGCGCGTTGGCGCGCGCGGTCGCCGCCGCGTCACCCCCTGTGTCGCCTGCCGCGAGCAGGCGGTCGAGCCAGTCGCGGGGCTCCCGCAGCGACCCGGTCGCGATCCAGTAGAACCGCAGCGCCGTGGCGATGGCCAGGCCGCGCACCGCCTCGCCCGGCGTCGTGAGGCAGTAGTCGAGGGCGCTGCGGATGTTGCCGTGCTCGGCGCGCAGGCGGTTGAACCAGGCCACCTGATCGGGGCCGAACCACTCCCGCTGCCCACGGCTCGCGAGGTCCGCGAACCAGTCGCGGTGCCGGGCCCGCAGCGCCGCCTCGTCGCCCGACTCGCGCAGCCGGTCGCGGCCGTACTGGCGGATCGTCTCCAGCAGCCGGTAGCGCACCGTGGTCTGGTCGCCCTCGCGGGCCAGCACCGACTTGCCCACCAGGCCGACCACCAGATCGACGACCTCGTCGGGCTCGATGCCGTCGCCGGCGCACACGTGCTCGGCCGCCTCCAGGTCCAGGCCGCCGGAGAACACCGACAGCCGGGCCCAGAGCAGCCGCTCCTGCTCGGTGCAGAGGCCGTAGCTCCAGTCGATCAGCGCCCGCAGCGTCTGCTGGCGGGGCAACGCGGTACGCGCCCCCATCGTGAGCAGCCGGAACCGGTCGTCCAGCCGGGCCAGCAGCTGCTCCACGGAGATCGCCCGCAGCCGGACGGCCGCCAGCTCGATCGCCAGCGGGATGCCGTCCAGCCGCCGTACGATCCGCGCCACGCTGTCCTGGTTGTCGTCGGTGACCTCGAACCCCGGCAGCACGGACTGGGACCGGTCGGCGAACAGCCGGATCGCGTCGAACTGTTTCAGCGAATCCGTGGACGACCGCGAGCCGTCGAACTCCGGCATGGGCATCGGCGGAACAGGCATCGTCTGCTCGCCCACGACGCCGAGCGTCTGCCGGCTCGTGGCCAGGATCCGCAGCCCGGGCGCGGCGCGCATGAGCGTTTCGGCCAGCGCGGCGCATTCGTCCAGGAGGTGCTCGCAGTTGTCCAGGATGAGGAGCATTCTCTTGTCACGCAGATGATCCGTGAGCACCTCTATGGAGGGCCGTACCGAACGGTCCTGGATTTCCAGGCATTCCATCACCGTCTGCACCAGCAATTCGGGGCTCTCCAGCCCCGCGAGCTCGACCAGCCACACGCCGTCGGGGTAGCTGCGCCGCAGGTCGAAGCCGACCCGCATGGCGAGGCGGGTCTTGCCGACGCCACCGACGCCGATCAGGGTCACCAGCCTGGCATCGGACAGCAGCCGCTTGACCTCGGCGATTTCGTGCCGCCTGCCGATGAAGCTGTTGAGCTCGGCGGGCAGGTGACACGAAACGTTCGGTGCGGTTGTGGTCATGAATGCTCCAACGGCTCCGGTGCTCGGATCACCGCGCCTCCGGTGCCCGAGCTTCCACTCCCAGATTATTCGGTGAAGGTACCCCTCGCACTTTGTCGTTTCCGTGCGGGTGCAGTCGGCCAAGCAAATCCCCATTTTCCGGAAAAATTGGGAAAAGTCGGTGGCTAAATGGCGGCGCACTTTACCGATGCGAGGACATAGCTTTGCCCGGCGGGATTTTGTCTTTAGACATCTCGGGCATGGATGCAGACGGCGACCCGGAGTTTCAACTCGCCGGGAAGGAGACGATCATGGCGACGTCAACGTCACCGTTCGCATTCCACCGTGGTGGTTACTCGGGCTGGCTCGGATTCGCCGGCACCCTCTCGATGGTGCTGGGTATCTTCAACATCATCGAGGGCGTCATAGCCCTGTTCAAGACGTACTTCTTCGTCACGCCCGGAGGCCGACTCCTGGTGTGGAACTACACCGCCTGGGGCGTGATCTGGCTGGCGATCGGCGTCCTGATGTTCGCGGTGGGGCTCGGCGTGCTGGCCGGGCAGACCTGGGCCCGCTGGACCGGGGTCGTCCTGGCCGGGCTGGCGATGATCGGTCACTTCGCCTTCATGGTGGCTTTCCCGCTCTGGTCGGTGATCGCGATCGCGCTCTGCGCCCTGGTCATGTACGGCCTCATCGCGCCGCCCAAGGGGGCCACCGGCGTTCCCGCGTGACGACTGACGGGGTCCCGTGGCGTCACCGGAAGGTACGCCGATCTCCTCAGCGGGCAGGAAGCCTGGAGACCCGGGCCGTCGCCAGCGTTGCGAGCGCGCCTGACGGCGGGTCAGAGCCAGCCGGCCTCGGTGGCGATGCGGACCGCGTCCAGCCGGTTGCGGGCGTCGAGCTTGGTGACGATCGCCCCCAGGTAGTTGCGTACCGTGCCCCTGGTCAGGTGGAGCGCGGCGGCGATCTCCGGGAGGTCGTCGCCGCCGGCGGCCCGGCGCAGCACGTCCACCTCGCGCGGTGACAGCGGGTTCGCCCTGGCCGCGATGGTGGCCGCGGCGAGGGCGGAATCGACCACCGTCTCGCCCGAGTGGACGCGGCGCACGGCCGCGGCGAGGTCGGCGGGCGGCGCGTCCTTCAGCATGAACCCCTGGACGCCGGCCGCCAGCGCCCTGCGCAGCACCTCCGGCCGGCCCAGTTGGGTGAGGACGAGCACGCGGCAGCCGGGGACCCGTTCGCGGAGCACGGCGGCGGCCTCGATGCCGTCGATACCGGGCATCTGCACGTCCAGCACGGCCACGTCGGGCCGGTGCGCCAGCGCCGCGGGCAGCACCGCGTCCCCGTCCGCCGCCTCGGCGACGACCTCGATGTCGGGCTCCAGGCGCAGGAGCGAGGCGAGCGCCCCGCGGATGAGATGCAGGTCCTCGGCCAGCAGCACCCGGATCACTCTCGACTCCCCCCGAAGCATGGGGACCATGATATTTCCGATGTCCGGTTCGTGCGTTTCACCTGCCGGATCGAGGTGCCTGGCACTGGTCCGGGACCGGCCGGGTTCGCGATCTTGGGAGGCATGCAGAAAGCCCTGTTCCCCGGCCTGACGACCGTACTGGCGACCGCACTGATGACCGGGCTGACGACCGGGCTGCTGGTGTGCGGCCTGTCCGGCGGTGCCGCCGCCGCCTCCACCGACCTGGAGGACGTCGGAACGCTGGTCGACCAGGTGGTGCCCGCCCAGCTCGCCGCGCACGGGATCCCCGGCGCGGCGGTCACGGTGGTGTCGGGCGGCGGGCAGGTCTTCTCCCGCGGGTACGGCTACGCCGACCTGGCCGGGCGTGTTCCGGTGGACGCGGCCCGCACGGGGTTCTTCACCGCCTCTACGGCCAAGACGTTCACCGCGATCGCCGCGCTCCAGCTCGTCCAGGAGGGCAAGCTCGACCTGCGCGCCGACGTCAACACGTACCTGAAGACCTTCAAGATCGAGAACACCTTCCCGGGACGGCCGGTCACCCTGGAGCACCTGCTGACCCATACGGCCGGCTTCGCGGACAACGTGCTCGGCTCGTCCTGGGAGGACCCCGGAGCCGCCGAGCCGCTGGCCGAGGTCGTCAAGAACGGCCGGCCGGAGCGGGTGCGCCCGCCGGGGACCGTCCTCGCCTACGACAACTACGCCTACAACCTCGCGGGCTACCTGGTCGAGGTGGCCTCGGGCCGGCCGTTCGCCGAGTACGTGCGCTCGCGCATCCTCGGGCCGCTGGGCATGGAGGGCACGTCATTCAAGGCGCCGCTGCCCGCCGCCCTGCTCGGCACCCTGGCCCGGGGATACAACGGGGACGTTCCGTACAAGCGCTACTACGGGTCGCCCGCCTCCGGGGCCGGGCCCGTCACCACCGCCGCCGACATGGGGCGGCTGATGATCGCGCTGCTGGGCGACGACCCCCGCCTGGGCGGGAACGTCGGCACGACCATGATGACCCGCCACTACACGCAGGACGACCGGCTCCCCGGCATGGGGTACGGCCTGGAGGAGACGACCAGGAACGGGCACCGGATCTTCTCCAAGGGCGGGGACATCAACGGCAGCCGGACCAGCCGCGGCCGGTGGGCGGGGACACCTCGGCGTACGCGGGGACGTACACCTCGACCCGGATCCGCGGCGACCTGCTGAGGTTCGGCGCGCTGTTCACCAACGTGACCGTGGAGGCGGCGGGGGACGGGACGATCACCACGACGGGCCTGTCCCGCGACCCCGCCAGACCCGTGCAGACGTGGCAGCTCGTCGGGCCGGGGCTGTTCGCCGAGCGGGGCGGACAGGAGCGCATCGCCTTCGACGGCCACGGCCTGCTCGCGGGCGGCCATCAGGAGGAGGCGGCCACGTTCGAACGCTCGGCCGCCGGCCTGCACGTGTGGCTGGTCTACGCGGGCCTGGCCGCGTTCGTGCTCGCCGGGCTCGGGATGCCGGTCGCGGCGCTCGTCCGCA
>NZ_JBSFTC010000426.1:0-7412 GCF_053590415.1 Nonomuraea sp. NPDC003201 | reverse complement strand
GCCGGGGGCGGCGAGCAGCTCCAGGCAGATGCCTCCGGCGACCCGCGTCAGCCACGCGCGCGGCACCGCGATGCCGGCGCGTTCCTCGTCGTCGAGGGCGTACCAGCGGCGATAGGTCTCCTGGACGATCCGGTCGGCCGTGCTCTCCGAGCCGAACATCCACAAGGCGATCTCGAGCAGGTGCTGCCGCTCGTCGAGCATCTCCGCCAGCGTCCCGGCGCTCACGTCGGTCATGTCCGGCCACCCTCACGGCCAGGAGAGCAGGCCTTAATCCATGCTGTGGAGGCGCCGGCGTGGCCGCCGGGCGACGAGGTCGTCCGCACGATGTCCTCTGTTCTTTCGGAGTCGGCAGTTAAGACAGGACAGCCGCCCAAGTTGTGACACCCCACACAAGCCGAACCGTCTAACCCCCTCCTGAGCGGTCGTACGCGCCGAGTTTGGCCGGGTTGACGATCCACATGACGTGGTGGATGCCCTCCGGCGAGGCCTCGATGGTGAGCAGGGTGACCTCCGTCCGGTTGCGGGGGACGAGCACACCCGCGCGCCCGTTCACCTCGACCCAGGTCAGCTTGGCGCCCGGCCAGAACCGCGGCGCGTACGCGGCCAGGAACTTCGCCACGCGAGCGCTGCCCAGCAGGGGGAAGCGCGCCGCCCCTCGGATGCCGTTGCCGTCGGAGGAGCTGACGACGTCCTCGGCGAAGAGGCCTTCGAGGGCGGCGATGTTCCCCGTCTGGGCGGCGTCGAGGAAGACCGCCAGGAGACGCCGATGCTCCGTCTTGTCGATGGGCTCGCGCCGTGCGGCGGTCAGCCGTTTACGGGCGCGGCTCACGAGCTGGCGCGCGTTGACCGTGCTGACCTGCAGGATCTCCGCGATCTGCGGATAGGGGTAGACGAAGGCCTCACGCAGCACGTACGCGGCCCGCTCGGTGGGGGTGAGCCTCTCGAGCAGCAGCAGGAAGGCGAGTTCGAGCGCTTCACCCCGTTCGGCGCCCAGCGTCGGGTCCATGCTGGTGTCCACCGGTTCGGGGAGCCAGGGCCCGATGTAGGCCTCGCGCCGCGAACGGGCGGACTGGGCGACGTTGATGGCCAGGCGGGTGGTGATCAACGCCAGGAAGGCCGAAGGGTTCTCGACGGTCGAGCGGTCGGTGCTCTGCCAGCGCAACCAGACTTCCTGAAGGACGTCCTCGGCTTCCACCGCGCTGCCGAGCATCCGATAGGCGATGCCGAACAGCCGCGGGCGCAGCTCGACGAAGGCGGACGCGGCCCGTTCGAGTGCGTTCGCCTGTTTCAGTGATCCCACATGCATGATTCCCCCACGCCTTCAGCTCTCCCCATCGATCCGTCCCCCGGCCGGGCGAGCCCCGTTCAGCCCCGTACGTGGCGCGGTTCCAGCCGGCCGATTCGGCGAAGGCGCCGTGGACCAGGACGATGACGGGCTGCTCGCTCATGAGCGGACCTTCCCTGCGTTCAGTTCGGTGGGCCGGGGTTCCTCGCGGAAGCCGATCTCCCGGTGGGTGCCGTCGCACAACGGCTTGTTGCCGGAATGGCCGCAGCGGCACAGCGTCATCCGGTTGCGGGCCTCCAGCGGCCGGCCGTCCGACCGCACGACCGGCACCTTGCCGGTGACCCACAGCGCGCTCGCCAGCCCGTCCTCTTCCTCCAGGACCGAGATCGCCTGCGGCAGGTCCGGCTCGATCGTCTCGCCGCCGCGCTCCAGCGCGTAGCTGTAGGAGCCGGAGGGGCAGTGGTCGATGCGGGCCATGACGGTGGAGCGCACGTCGCTGTCGCCGGTGTCGGCGAGCATCGCGGCGATCGGCCTGCTGCGCCCGATGCAGAAGGCGGCATGGACGCACAGCTCCCCCACCCGCTGGGCCGAGATGCCCACCCCGTCGTGCACGTGCTGCAACTCCTTGTACGGCCGCATGACCGCGCTCTCCGTGCCGTCGAACCCGATCACGGCGTGGGTCCCGTCGCAGAACGGCTTCGACGAGGAGTGGCCGCAGCGGCACAGCGCGTAGGTGTCCTCGGTCTCCAGGGGCTCGCCGGTCTTCCAGGTCAGCGCGTCGTCGTTCTCGGCAGAGACGATCTTGCGTTTGCGTCTGAGGGGGACGCCGCCGTACACGACGTACGGGCCGTCGCGCAGCACGACGATCCGCTGCCGGTCGCCGACGCTCCACCGGCGCAGCTCGGGCGGCACGTACTCGAAGGTCGGGCCGGCCGTGGTGCCGTCTCCGTCGGGCATTCCCATCAGGGCCCGGGCCTGGGCCTTGAGCGCGTACATGGTGCCGGTGGCGGCCCCGAGCAGCTTCGGGCTGCCGTTGAACGCCCGTTCAAGCAGGTGCAGGACCGCGCAGTAGGTGTGGTTGAACTCTTCCTGCGCGATCCTGATCGCGCTGCCCGGCTCGTGGTCGGACAGCCGCGGATTGTGGCGCATCGGACGTACGCCGGTCGGGTCCACCGAGATCGTCTCGCCGGTGGGCCCGGACTGGGGGGTGTCGCCCCGCTGGTAGCGGCGGCCGAGCTTGAGCTCCTGGAAGCGGTAGTAGTGTGCGACTTCTTGGCGTTCGGGATGGAAGACGTCCTGGTCGCCGTCCCAGACGCCGCCGCGGGCGGTGCCCTCGCCCTGCTCGACGATCTCCTCCAGCGCCGCCAGCGCCGAGACGAGATCACCGACCTCGACCAGGTGCCCGGCGGTGTGGCGGAAGTGGTCGGCGCTCACCTGGCGGGCCGGGTCGCCGCTGAAGACCGCTCGTTCGCCGAGCCGTTCGCACAGGTGACGCAGGCCCTCTTCGATGGCGGCGTAGAACTGGCCGATCGTCTCGTAGCCGTCGGCCTCGGCCGGGGCGCCGGGCGGTGCCGGCTGTTCGATCCGCAGGAACATCTCGAGGGCTTGCGGCCCGAAGGGCACCAGGGACAGCTCCAGCGAGCCGTGGGGCAGCGGCCGGGGGTGCGGCGGCAGCATCCCCGGCGTGTCCAGTCGCGGCCGGCCGCCGACGGCGTTGAGCAGGTTGGCGGCCAGCGCCAGGTGCAGCATCTCCTCGACGAAGACGCTGCCCACGACCTCGACGGCTTCGGGGTTGCGCTCCGGGTCGAGCGAGTACAGCGCGCACAGGTACGGCGGCAGGGTCGCGTGTTCCAGCTCGATCGCCCACTGCAGGTGCTCGCGGAGGCTTTCGAGGGTGTCGATCCGGGTTCGCTGTGGTTCCAGGTGTTTCATCGGTGTCCTGACTCGGTTGCCGGAAGAAGGCGTGTCATGCGACGTGATCGCCGGGCCGGGAGCCGTCCTCCAGCGCCTCGACCGCGTCGAGCAGGCCCCGCAGGCCGATCTCCTCGCGCTCGGCGTCCGTCGGGTCGAAAAGCCACTCGGTGACCGGCAGTTCGGCGACCTCCTCCGGATGGCTCGACTCGACCAGGGTCACCTCGGCCTCGACCTCGATCTGGAGCTCGTACAGGACGTCGTCCTCGCCGCTGGGAACGCTCATCTTTCCTCCATGCGTGGCTTGAGTGGATGTCCGGCGGACCGGCTGACCGCGTGGATCAGCCGTACAGCGACCTGGCCGGAGGCGAACAGGCGGGTGAAGCGCTCACCCTGGTGAGCCGCCAGCGCGTACGCGGGCTCGGCCCGATGGCAGGTCGCGATCACCGCGGCGACCTGCTCGGCGCGGCGCGACCAGGACCGCGGCGCTCCGCCGGGCTGGTCGATCTGCTCGACGATCTCGAACCCCGCGCCGGCGAGCAGTTCGAGAAGCTCCCCCTGGGTGGGGAAGTGGTTGCCGTCCGGCACCGGAAGGAGCTGCGGGCCCCGGGCGACGACCACCAACAGCCCCAGTGAGGCGCCGGGCTTCAGCACCCGGTGGATCTCGCCGAGCACCGCGGCCTTGGCCTGTACGGTGCACAGCACCCCCAGGCACCAGGCGGCGTCGGCCGACCCCGTACGGAGCGGAATCCGTCGCCCGTCCCCCGCGACGACCGGCAACCCGAACAGCCGGGCGGCGGCCCGGCGCGCGGCCGGCATCGGCTCCAGCAGGATCGGCCGGACCCCGAACCGCTCCGCGGCCCAGGCCGCGGGTCCGCCGGCGCCCGCGCCCACGTCCAGCAGCGTGATGCCGGCCGACAGCTCGCACGCCTCGGCCAGCCAGGCCAGTGCCGCGGGACTCGCGCTGCCGCGGCAGGCGGCCGGGATGGCGTGCCGCTCCCCCAGCTGCTCGACGGCGTCGGCGGTCCAGCCGGCTACATCATCGAACTCGGCGACCATCGCCGATGCGGTCACTGCGTAACTCCTGTCCCGGGGCGGGCGCGTGCGTCGCCCGCCGGCCGTCCGGTCGCCGTCATGGCAGTCGTCGGCGCTCGGGCATGACGGCCGGGCCCGTTGGTCGCCGCGTCGCCGCCGCACCGGGAACAACCTCTCCCGCACTACTTGCCGGCGGCGTTCCGGCCGGCCCAGTCGCGGTAGTGGATGGTGCCGAGGATCGCGTCCTCGCCCGGCACCAGCGTCCGCTCGCCCGGCACGCTGCCGTAGTAGCGGGCCTGCGGGTCGGCGACCACCGTGCGCGCATCACCCCACGCGGCCAGGGCGTCGCGGAAGAACTCGTCCATCCGGACGTTGTCGGGGCCGCCCACCTCGACCCGGCCGTTCAACGGCTGCCCCACCGCGACCCGGCCGACCGCCTGCGCGACCTCCTCGCCCGCGATGGGCTGGAACCGCACCGGCGCGATCCGCACCGTGTCGCCGTCCGCGGCCTCCTCCGCGATGGCCCGTACGAACTCGAAGAACTGCGTCGCGTGCACGATCGAGAACGGGATCCCCGACTTCTCGATCAGCTGCTCCTGAGCGATCTTCGCCGCGAAATAGCCGTTCTCGGGCATCCGCTCCGTGCCCACCACCGACAGCGCGACATGATGACCGACCCCGGCCGCCGCCTCCGCGGCCAGCAGGTTGCCCGTGGAGGTCTCGAAGAACTCCATCACCGCCGCGGGCTCGAACGACGGCGAGTTCGACACGTCGACCACCACCTGCGCGCCCGCCAGCACCTCCGCCAGCCCCTCACCGGTCAGCGTGTCGACACCGGTGCTCGGCGCCGCCGCCACCGCCTCGTGACCGTGCTCCCCCAGCATGGCCACCACCTTCGACCCGATCAGGCCCGTCCCGCCGACCACGACGACCTTCATTGATGCCCCTCTCTGCCTGCCGGGGCACCCACGTGCCGGCCGGTCGTCAGCTAAGACAGGGCAGCCTTGAGGCTTGTGACAGCAGCCGTGAAATCTTTTCCTCTTTTCTGGATGAAGACCTCGTCAAGGCCGGCTGCTATTCGACGAGTTTTCCGGCGGTTGAGACCTCGCGCATGAGCGCCGCGATCTCGGCGGGAACGGGCGGGATGGCCTCCCTGGCCACCGATCCGGGGCCGGACCACACCAGGTTGACCTGCAGCGCGGGGTCGAGCTCGGGGTAGTCGGAGCGGTTGTGGCAGCCGCGGGTCTCGCGACGCTCAAGGGCGGTCTCGATCGTCGCGCGGGCGGCCAGCGCCGCGGACTTCAGGTCGAAGGCGTGGGCCAGGTCCTGGAAGCCGGCCAGGTCCGGATGCACGCCGACGTCGGCGATGCGCGCCTCCGCCGCGGCCAGTTCGGCCAGGCCCTTGCGCAGGCCGCCCTCGTCGCGCACCACGCCGGCGTGCTCCGTCATGATGTCGCGCAGGGCCCGCTGCAGCGCGCGGACGTTCTCGGGGCCGTCCGCGGCCAGGAGGTCGTCCACCTCGGCCCGTGCCGCGTCGAGCGCCTCGGCCGAGCGGCGCTGGGCGTCGAGGCCCGCGGAGTACTCGGCCGCCGCCTGCCCGACGATGCGGCCGAAGACGAGGAGCTCGATGAGCGAGTTGCCGCCCAGGCGGTTGGCGCCGTGCAGGCCGCTGGCCGCCTCCCCGATCGCGTACAGGCCGTCGACCCCGGTGCCGTGGTCCTCGGGCCGCACCCAGACGCCGCCCATCGAGTAGTGCGCGGTCGGCGCGATCTCGATCGGGTCCTGGGTGATGTCGAGCATCTGCAGTTCCAGGAGCGTCTGGTAGACGCGCGGCAACCGCGTCATGATCGTCTTGCGCGGCAGCTGCGACACATCCAGCCAGACGCCGCCGTTCGGGGTCCCGCGGCCTTCTTTGATCTCCGTGTACGCGGCCAGCGCGATGCGGTCACGCGTGGACAGCTCCATCCGCTCCGGGTCGTACCTGGACATGAACCGCTCGCCGAGCTGGTTGCGCAGGATTCCGCCCTCGCCCCGGGCGGCTTCGGAGACGAGGGTGCCGGCCGCGTTCTCGGGCGCGATGAGACCGGAGGGGTGGAACTGCACCAGCTCGGCGTCGCGGATGCGGCAGCCGGCCAGAACGGCGAGGCGGAAGGCGTCGCCGGTGTTCTCGTCCCGGCGCGAGGAGGTACGCCGCCAGATCCGGGTGTGGCCCCCGGCGGCCAGGATCACCGCGTCGGCATGGATGACATAACGGCTGCCATCGGTCAGATCGAACCCGTACGCGCCGAAGACCGCGTTGTCGCGGACGAGAAGGCGCGTGATGTACACGGTGTCGAGGATCGGGACATCGAGCTGCGCCGCGCGGTTGATCAGGGTGCGCTGGATCTCCAGCCCGGTGTAGTCGCCGGCGTAGGCGGTGCGCCGGTAGGTGTGGGCGCCGAAGAAGCGCTGCGAGATGCGCCCGTCCTGTTCTCGGGCGAACGGCATGCCCCAGCGTTCGAGGTCCTCGATACCCCGGGCCGCCCCCTCGGTGACGATCCGCACCGTCTGCGGATGGGCGAGGAGATAGCTCTCCTTGAGGGTGTCGGCCGCGTGCTGCTGCCAGCTGTCCTCGGGGTCCATCGTGGCCAGCGCCGCGTTGATGCCGCCTGCCGCGAGGGAGGTGTGCGCGTCGGCCTTCGGCCGTTTGCCCACCGCGAGGACGCCGTTCCCGCGCTCGGCGAGCTCGATGGCGGCCCGCAGCCCGGCTCCTCCCGTGCCGATGACCAGGACGGACGTGGCGATCCGGTGCTCTGGCGAGTGCATGGTGCTCCTTTGGCAGCGTCTATGGAAAGCCGTTACGGGAGCAAGACCGGGTAGTGCCGCGATTTGTGACAGGAAGAATCTTCCTGGCCTGTACCCGGCCACCGGCCTGTCCCCGCTGTCCGGGGGGTAGCAGTCGAGGAATCGCACTTCCGGCGAGGGGGACGCGGGAGCGGGGGGCGATGGCGGTGGCCGATCTGGAGCAGGCGGCGGCGGTGTTCGCCGGTGTGCGACCACGCCTGTTCGGGATCGCGTACCGGATGCTGGCCAGCGTCACCGAAGCCGAAGACCTCGTCCAGGACGTCTGGCTGCGCTGGCAGGCCTACGACCGCACCACCGTCGACAACCCCGCCGCGTTCCTGGCCACCACGACCACCCG
>NZ_JBSFTC010000425.1:0-7414 GCF_053590415.1 Nonomuraea sp. NPDC003201 | reverse complement strand
GCGCAACCGGGCCGCGGCGTCGCTGTGGCGACCCTCCTCCGCGTCGGCGCGCGCGGCGGCTCTGTACTGCTCGAACAGCTGCAGGTCGAGCTCGTCCGCGCCGGCGTGGATGCGGTAACCGGCGCCGACGCGGCCGATGCGCTCCTTGCCGACCAGCGCTCGCAGCTCGTGGACGTAGACCTGCAGGCGCGAGACAGCCGTACGCGGCGAGCGCTCGCCCCAGATCAGGTCGACGAGCCGGTCGTCCGACACCGTGCGGTTCGCATGGAGCAGCAGGGCGGCCAGCACGGTCCGCTGTTTCGGTGAGCCCAGCGCGATCGGCCCGTCAGGCCCGTCGACCGACACCGGCCCGAGCAGCGCGAAGCGCACCTCCGATTCCATGTGCCCCCTTCACGTCCCGATTCCCCCGCGGTGATGCTGGCGAGTGATGATCGTACGACGGGGGGTACGGGAGTGATGGCAAGATCCCGCCCAATCACCAAGATCAGGCGGGATCCCGTCGGCCGGGGGCTACTTCAGGACCCGGAGCGCCCAGAACGGGCTGTCCCAGTATTCGTGGTCCCCGGAGGCTGTCGCGGCCATCGCCGGGGCGGCGGCCGGGACCAGCGCTCTCATGATCTTGTTTCGCTGGAGAACCTGCCTTCGCTCGATGACGCGAAGAGCGTCTCAGCCAAGGCTTCCGTCACGCTTCCCTTTCACTCCCGGATCCAGACGGTCATGTCGGAGAGGCCGCGGTTGGCCCAGGAGAAGTACGGCACGGCGGTCAGCGTGACGCCGCGCCGGGCGGGAGGACGGTCGCCGTACAGCGAGCCGTCGGTCTCGGCGTCCGCGGTGGCATCGGCGTTCAGGGTGACGACACCGGTCCGCTCGTCCGGGACCGCGTGGACGGGAGTGTCGCGGGCGAGGGTGAGGCTGTGCACGGCGCAGTCGTGGTCGACGCCCTCCAGGCAGAACACGATCGGACCGCGCTCGAGTGCGACCTTGCCGGCGGTGGCGGCGACGGCGGGATCCGCCCAGGTCCGGCGGACCTCCATGCCGAGATCGAGCTCGACCACGTCGCCGGCCCGCCAGCGGCGGGAGAGGACGCAGTAGCCGTCGCGGAGGACAGGCTGATCAACGGGCTCGCCGTTGACGGTGACGACCGGCTGGCGGCTCCAGCCGGGGATGCGGACGGCCAGCGCGAATTCCGCCCCGTCGTCGGCGTGGGTGACGGTGACGGCCAGGCGGCCTTCCCGGGGGTAGGCGGTGTCCTGGCGGAGGGTGACCTCGCCGCCGGCGAAGGTGAAGCGGGCGGTGCCGGCCACGTACAGGTTGACGACGGCCTCGCCGGGTCCCTGGGCGTAGACGTAGCGGCCGAGCTCGCTGAGCAGCCGGGCGAGGTTGGGCGGGCAGCAGGCGCAGTCGAACCATTCCTGCCGGGTGACGGTGCCGTGGCTGGCGAGGGGGTTGCCGTAGAAGTAGCGGGTGCCGTCGGCGGAGGCGCCGCTGAGGACGCCGTTGTACAGGGCGCGTTCGAGGGCGTCGACGTAGTGGCCGTGGCCGGTGAGGTTGCTCATCCGCCGGGCCCACTGGACGAGGCCGATCGCGGCGCAGGTCTCGGCGTAGCCGTGGGCGTCGGGCAGGTCGTACGCGGGTCCGAAGCCTTCAATGCTGGGATCGGAGCCGAGCCCGCCGGTGATGTACAGCTTCTTGTCCGTGACGTTGGCCCACAGCCGGCGCACGGCCTGGAGCAGCCGGTCGTCGCCGTACTCGCCGGCCAGGTCGGTCATCGCGCTGTACATGTACATGGCGCGGACCGAGTGACCGACGGCCTCGGCCTGGTCGGCCGCGGGCAGGTGGCTCTGGTTGTACTCGCGGAAGCGCCGCAGGTCCCTGGGCTTCCGGGGGAGCCTGGTGCCGAAGTAGCCGGGGGTGCCGCGCCGCCGCAGTTCGGCCTCGAAATAGTAGGGCTGCTCCCCGCGCCAGTCGATGAACCGCCGGCCGAGGTCGAGGTAGCGGCGCTCGCCGGTCGCGCGGTAGAGCTTGACCAGCGCGAGCTCGATCTCCTGGTGCCCGCAGTAGCCCCCGGCGCGGGGGCCGTCGGGGCTGAAGACAGTGTCGATCAGGTCGGCGTAGCGGCGCACGATGTCGAGCAGCCGGGTCTTGCCGGTCGCCTCGAAGTGGGCGACCCCGGCTTCGATGAGGTGACCGGCGCAGTACAGCTCGTGGGCGTCGCGGAGGTCGGTGAACCGCTCCCCCGGCTTGACGACGGTGAAGTACACGTTGAGGTAGCCGTCGTCCTGCTGCGCGCCCGCCAGCAGCTCGATCGCCTCGTCGACGGCCCGGTCGAGCTCGGGGTCGTCGGTGGTGGCCAGGCAGTGGCTGGCGGCCTCGATCCACTTGGCGACGTCGCTCTCCCAGAAGATGTGCGGCTCGTCCGGATCCCCCGGCCGCCAGGACAGGCTCAGGGCGTCGAACTGCTGTCCGGGCCGGCGCAGCTGGCCCTCCTGGTGCCGCAGCGTACGGGTACGGATCAGCTCGCGGCGTGGCGCCCAGAACTCGTCGTCGATGGTGACCGCGGTCAGCGGCAGCGGCTCGCGACGCAAGGCGGCGGCAGAGGTCATGGTCATGGTGTTCCCAATGAGGTGTCGTGAGATGAGCCCGGGGCCCTGGGCAGGACCGCGGTGCCCCAGACGTAGGCGAAGGAGGCGAAGGCCGGTACGGCGACGCCGAAGACCGGGACCAGCCCCGGGACGACGTAGTACGCGCAGAGGACCACGCCGACCACGAGCAGCGTGACGAGCGCCTGCACCGGGCGGGCGAGGACGAGGATCGCGCTCCGGCGGACGAGCGCGCCCGGCCCCTCGGCGAAGTGGGCGGCGAGGATCCAGATGTTCGCGGTCATGCACGACACGAACAGCGTGACCAGCCAGAGCAGCGCGCCGAGCAGCGGCTCGACGACGCCGAGGTCGGCGCTCTCCAGCAGCCGCCGGTCCACCAGGAGCACCGCCCAGGCCGCCGCGAAGACGTAGCCCACCACGTTGGCGGTGCGGAACTCCTGCCGCCAGAGTCGGCGGAACTCGCGAGGCGCTCCCGGATGCAGGAGCTCGCCGCGGATGACGCCGTACACCGCGGCGGTCGCGGGGAAGACGCCGAGCACGATGCCGCCGGCCAGGGTCCACACGATCCACAGCAGGTGCAGCTTGAGCAGCAGCAGGCCCATCTCGCCCGCCCTCGTGTGCCACGTGAGGACGCGTCTCATCAGCCCTTCACCGACCCGATGAGCACGCCCTTCTCGAAGTAGCGCTGCAGGAACGGGTAGAGCACCAGGACCGGGAGGCTGGAGACGACGATCACGCCGTACTTGATCTGGTCGGCGTACTGCTGGTCGTAGGAGGTGCCGCTGCCGCCGGAAGCTCCGACGCCACCGGCGAACGCCTGGTTGGACAGGAGGATGTCACGCAGCACGATCTGCAGCGGTTGCAGCGCGTTGTCCCGGACGAACACCATGCCGGTGAAGAAGTCGTTCCAGTGCTGGACCAGGTAGTACAGGCCGATGACCGAGACGATCGCCTTGGACAGCGGCAGCGCGACCCTGGCGAAATACTGCAGGTACGACACGCCGTCGATCATCGCCGCCTCGAACAGCTCCTTCGGCAGCGAGTGCTCGAAGAACGCGCGGGCGATGATGAGGTTGTAGACGTTCACCGCCGACGGCAGGACGAACACCAGCCAGTTGTCCAGCAGGCCGAGGTCGCGATAGAGCAGGTACGTCGGGATCAGCCCGCCGTTGAAGAACATCGTGAACACGAAGAACAGCATGAGGATCCGCCGCGGGCGGAACTCCGGCCGCGACAGCGCGTACGCCGCGGGGATGGTCACGACGAGGTTCAGCGCGGTCCCGACGACGCTGTAGAGCAGCGTGTTGCGGTAGCCCGTCCAGATCCGCTCGTCGTTGAAGATCTCCCGGTACCCGAAGAGGTTGACGCCCTTCGGCCACAGCCACACCTCGCCGGTGGAGATCAGCGACGGGTTGCTCACGGACGCGATCACCACGAAGTAGACCGGATAGACCACCGCGAACAGGACCGCCACGCAGATCGCGCCGAGCGCCAGCGTGAAGACGACGTCGCCCGGTGTCTTCTTGCGGAAGAATGTCACCACAGGCTCCAGTTCGACACGCGGCGGGCGATCGCGTTGGCGGCGATCAGGAACGCGAAGTTGATGACCGTGTTGAACAGGCCGATCGCGGTGGCGTAGCTGAACTGCGTGCTGAAGATGCCGATCTTGTAGACGTACGTCGCGATGACCTCGGACACGGGGAGGTTCAGGTTGTTCTGCATCAACCAGACCTTCTCGAAGCCGGTGTTCAGCACGCCGCCCATGGTGAGGATGAGCAGGATCACCATGGTCGGCACGATGCTCGGGACGTCGACGTGCCGGATGAGCTGCAGCCGGTTCGCGCCGTCCACCCTGGCCGCCTCGTACAGCTGCGGGTCGACCCGCGAGAGCGCGGCGAGGTAGATGATGCTGTTCCACCCGCAGTGCTGCCACACGTCGGAGATCACGTACACCGGCACGAAGGCCGCCGTGTCGCCGAGGAGGTTCACCCCGTCGAGGCCGAACAGGGCGGAGACCCGGGTGAGCAGCCCGGTGGACGGGTTGAGGAACGCCTGCAGCATGCCGACGATGACCACGATCGAGATGAAGTGCGGCAGGTACGTCGCCGTCTGCATGACCCTTTTGCGCCGGCCGCCGGCGATCTGGTTGATCATCAGCGCCAGCAGGATCGGCGCGACGAACCCCACCACGAGGGTGGTGAAGGCGATGACGAACGTGTTCTTCAGCAGCGGCCAGAACAGCGGGCTGTCGAAGAACTGCCGGAAGTACTTCAGGCCGACCCAGTCCCCGCCGGTGAGCCCGGCGGTGAAGTCGAACTCCCGGAAGGCGAGCTGGATCCCGTACATCGGGACGTACATGAACACGGCGACGAACCCGACGGCCGGCAGGACCATGAGCCACAGTTGCCAGTACCGCCTGACGTGCCGGCCGGCGCCCATCCTTCGGGCGCCGGCCGGCTTGCGAGCCGCGACGAGAGACTCCGCCATCAGCGCGTCTTCACGTACTCGTCGTAGTAGCGCTGGTAGATGTCGATGTTCTTCTGCAGGCCGGCGTTCTGGACCTGCTGGACGTACTGGCCCCACTGATCCTCGACGCCGCCCTTGGTGATCCACTCGGCGAACTTCGTCATCGCGGTGTTGAGCATCGTGGTGTTGTTCAGCCCGAGCTGGTTGGTGTCGTCGGGCTTCATCTGGATGAACTGGAAGGGGTAGACGTCCTTGTCCACGTCCATGTTCGCCAGCGCCTTCCGCAGCGGCTCGGTCTGCTCGACGGCCTCGTCCAGGTCGGCGGGCAGCTTCACCTCGATGTCGTCCCGGATCCAGACCGGGCCGGCGTCGGCGATGGTGACGGTCCACTTCCAGGTCGACGGGTCGACCTTGGGGTCGGCCGGGGGGAGCACCTCGTACTCCTTGTCGCTGATCTTCTTGACGTACTTGCCGAGGTCGCCCCACAGCACCTGCAGCGACATCTCCTTGTCGTAGAGGGCGTTGACGATCTTGAGCGCCGCCTGCTTGTTGCTCGTCTTGGCGGACATGAGGATCTGGTTCGACGGGAAGTTCTCGCCGTTGGAGTCGTACGTCCAGGTCACCGGGGTGGTCTGGCCGGCTTTGGCCAGCAGCGGCGCCATCGCGACGTACTGATCGGCCAGCTCGGCGCCGAACCGGTCGCTGGCCGTCCAGCCCCAGCTGAAGCCGACCTTTGCCACCTTGCCGGAGCCGCGGCCGACCGCCTGGTAGGCCGAGTAGTCCTGCGTCATGACGTTCTTGCTGACCAGGCCGGCGGCGTAGCAGCGATGGAGGAACTCGATCACCTGCTTGTAGCGCTCGTCGACGAGGAAGTTGCCGACCTTGCCGTCCTCCAGGAAGTAGCCCTGGCCGCCGCCGCCCGCGATCGGCAGGCCGACGCTGCCGAGCAGCACGCTGGGCTGGAAGTAGCCGAAGCCGTCCGTCCCGACCGGTGACCAGTCCATCGGGATCTCGTCGTTCTTGTCACCGTTGCCGTTCGCGTCCTCCTCCTTGAACGCGACGAGCACGGTGTAGAGCTCGTCCCAGGTGGTCGGGACCTTCAGGCCGAGCCGGTCGAGCCACTGCTTGTTGATGTACTGGTGGGTCACGGTCGTCGGCCAGAACCGCTTGTAGCCCGGGACCGCGTAGACCTCGCCGCCGGTCAGCGTGGCCATCGACTTCAGCTGCGGCTTCGCCGCGAACAACGCCTTGACGTTCGGGAGCGCGTCCAGGTCGTCGGCCAGGTTCTCGAAGAGCGTCCGGTACGTGCCGAGGTCGGCGTTCGTGATCGCGTTCGTGCCGATGATCAGGTCCGGGACGTCGCCGGCCGCCAGCATGGTGGACTTCTTCTGGTCCCAGTCGGCGGAGATCTCCTGCCACTGGATCTTCACGCCCGCGATCTTCTCCAGCTGTTTGGGCCACTCCATCGTGCTCATCGGCTTGGTCAGCGGATGCTTGTTGACCAAGATCCGCAACGTGTTCGGATCGCCGGAGTTCTTGCCGGAGCAACCCGCGAGTGCGGTGAGGCCGGCCGCGACGACGAAGGCCCGGCGGGACAGAGCCGGTGAGGTGGCCATGCGGTCCTCCTGAGGGGGGACGGAGGGGTGTGACCGAGATCTCGGTGAATGTTTCAGCGATGTTAGGGGCCGTCATTCAGCGTTGTCAATGACAAGACAATCAGGGGAAGAAGTGACCGCGTCGAGGGGTGCGGAGTGGGTCAGGCCGGCCCGGACGAGTCGCGAATCAGCAGGTGCACACCGGTGTGCACCTGCCGGGCCGCGCCGTCGTACCCGTCGAGGCGCTCGATGAGCAGGTGGACGGCGGCGGCCACCATCTCGCCCTGGTCGGGGCTCACCGACGACAACGACGGGATCGTGAACTCCCCCTCGTCGGTGTCGTCGAAGCCGGTGACCGCGACGTCCTCGGGGATGCGGATGGCGTGCGCGCGCAGGGCTTTCAGCACGCCCACGGCGATCGTGTCGTTGACGCAGACCGCGGCGTCGAACCTGGGGCCCGAGCGCCGCAGCAGCCCCACCATCGCCTCGTAGCCCGAGGCCCTGCGGTCCCAGTCGGAGCTGTAGGCTACGAGCGAAGGATCATGCTCTATGCCGTGCTCCTCCAGAGCGGCGACGAACCCGGAGTAGCGGTCCCCGGTCGGGACTGCGCCCGCCGGACCGTTCCACACGAACGCGAGCCGCCGCCGGCCGGTGGCCAGCAGGTGCCGGGTGATCGCCAGGAAGCCCGCGTGCTCCCCCATCAGCACGCCGTCGAGCGTCTTGATCGGCGCCCCGCCGAGGGCCACCGCCGGG
>NZ_JBSFTC010000424.1:0-7453 GCF_053590415.1 Nonomuraea sp. NPDC003201 | reverse complement strand
GCCAGAGCTCTGGTCACCGCGCCCGCGCTGCTGCTGGCCGACGAGCCGACCGGCAACCTCGACACCGCCTCCACGCACGACGTCCTGGAGATCCTGGACCGGCTCAGCGAGTCGGGCCGCACGATCGTGCTCATCACCCACGAGAACGACGTGGCCGCACATGCCAAGCGGGTGATCAGGCTGGTGGACGGCGAGATCGTGGAGGACCGCCGCCAGGGCCCGGTGGACGGCCCGCCGCCACGGATGGCGGGAGCGGCCCGGTGAACCAGCTCGAGATCCTCCGCTTCGCGCTGCGCGGCCTGCTGGCCAACAAGATGCGCAGCTCGCTGACCACGCTCGGCATCCTCATCGGCGTCGCCGCGGTCATCATGCTGGTCGCCATCGGCGAGGGCTCCTCGCAGAGCATCCAGCGCAACATTCAGCGCCTCGGCGCCAACACCCTGACGATCTCCCCGCAGTTCTCGGGCGGCGGCGGCGGCGGTGGTGGCGGCGGTGGTGGTGGTGTCATGCGGGCGTCCGGCGGCGGCACGAACACCGGCCCGCGCACCCAGGCCAGGCAGCTCAGCCTGACCGACGCCAAGGCGCTGACCGACAAGACCCTGGCGCCCTCCGTCAGGAGCGTCTCGCCGGTCGTGACCGCCTCCTCCTCGACGGCCACGTACGGGGCCGCCAGCCACGCGATCTCGCAGTTCGTCGGCACCTACCCCAGCTACTTCGAGGCCGTCAACAAGCCGGTCACGAAGGGCACGTACTTCTTCAACGACGACGTACTGGCCGCCAGGAAGGTCGTGGTGCTCGGCCAGACCGTCGTTGAGGAGCTGTTCGGCACCGTCGATCCCATCGGCAAGCAGGTCAGCGTGTCCGGCGTGCCGTTCACGGTCGTCGGGGTGCTGAAGGAGGCCGGGTCCACCGGCATGCAGGACGCCGACGACGTGGCCATCGCGCCGCTGCCCGCCGTACAGCAGAGCCTGAGCGGGTTCGGCTCGCTCAACTCGATCGTCGTGCAGGCGTCCGGGGCGGAGACCACGACGGCGGCGCAGGCCGAGGTCACGGCCATCCTCAACCAGCGGCACGGCATCAAGAACGACAACGCCGACTACCGCATCCTCAACCAGGCCACCTTGCAGGAGACCGTCAGCGCGGCGACCGGCACCTTCACCGTGCTGCTGGGCGCCGTGGCGGCGATCTCGCTGCTGGTGGGCGGCATCGGCATCACCAACATCATGCTGGTGACCGTCACGGAGCGCACGCGCGAGATCGGCATCCGCAAGGCGATCGGCGCGCCCAGGAGCGCGATCCTGGGCCAGTTCCTGCTGGAGGCCACGCTGCTGAGCCTGGTCGGCGGGCTGTCCGGGGTGCTGGTGGCGTTCATCGGGACCAGGTTCACCGTGGCCGGCATCGAACCGGTCCTCGTGCCGTCGTCGGTGGCGCTCGCGCTGGGCGTGTCGGTGGGGATCGGGTTGTTCTTCGGCAGTTATCCCGCCAACCGGGCGGCCAAGCTGAGGCCGATCCAGGCCCTGCGCCACGAGTAAGGAGAATGACATGGCCCAGCTCGACGACTCCTCGCCGTACCCCGACGACCTGAAGGAGGAGCTCGCCGTCCAGCCGCGGAAGGGCACCTCCAAGCTCACGCTGGCGTTGGCCGCCGGCGTCGTGCTGGTGGCCGGTATCCTCATCGGCATTCAGGCCGCCAACCTGTTCGGCTCGCCGGCCGCCTCCGCCGCCGGGGCGCAGCAGCGCCCCATGGGCGGCGGGTACGGCCAGCAGCAGGGCGGTTTCGGCCAGCAGCGCGGCGGATCCGGACAGCCGCCCGGTTACGGTGGAGGCCAGCGGATGGGCGGCGGCGGGGGAGGCACCATCGGCACCGTCGAGAAGGTCGAGGGCGGCAAGGTCTACGTGAAGACCATGGACGGCTCCACCGTCACGGTCGCCACCGACGACCAGACCACCGTCCAGATCTCCAAGCCCGGGAAGGTGACCGACCTCCAGACCGGCACCACGGTGGTCGTCCGCGGCCGGCAGGGCGGCGACGGTTCGGTGACCGCGACGTCGATCACGCAGGGGAACCTGGGAGGAGGCCCGCGATGACGCGCGAGCCCGAAGCCCGGCTGCTGGTGGTCGACGACGAGCCCAACATCAGGGAGCTGTTCTCGGCCAGCCTGCGCATGGCCGGCTTCGAGGTGCTGACCGCGGCCGACGGCATGGAGGCGCTGCGGGTGGCCGAGGAGAGCTCACCTGACCTGGTGATGCTCGACGTCATGCTGCCCGACCTGGACGGCCTGGCGGTCGCGGGCAGGCTGCGGTCCCGCGGCCGCCGGGTCCCGGTGCTGTTCGTGACGGCGAAGGACACGCCCGAGGACCGCATCGCGGGGCTGGGCCTGGGCGAGGACTACGTGACCAAGCCGTTCAGCCTGGAGGAGGTCATCGCCAGGATCCGGGCGGTGCTGCGCCGGACCCGGCGCGGCGTGCCGCCGCCCAACCGGATGCGGGTGGCCGACCTGGAGCTGGACGAGGAGAGCCACGAGGTGTGGCGCGACGGCATCCCGGTGAAGCTGTCGCCGACGGAGTTCAGGCTGCTGCGCTACTTCATGCTCAACGTGGGCCGGGTGCTGTCCAAGACGCAGATCCTCGACCACGTCTGGAACGGCGACTGGCGCACCGACGTCGGGCTCGTCGAGTCGTACGTCTCCTACCTGCGGCGGAAGGTGGACACGGGGGACCGCAAATACCTGCACACGCTGCGCGGGGTGGGCTACATCCTGCGCCCGCCCCGCATATGAGCGGCGCCGTCTCTCCCGCTCAACACCTCCGCGCGAAGGGCGCGCCGGTGCGCAAACACCTGGCCAGATCCCCGCTGTGGCTGCGGCTGGTGTCGGCGACCCTCCTGCTGGTCACCCTCGCCATCACCGTGACCGGCCTGTTCGCCGTACGGCTGATGCGCGGCTACCTCGTCGAGCGCGTGGACCAGCAGCTGCTCGCGGCCAGCCGCCCGCTGCGCGAGCCGCCCCCGCCGCCCACCGACCAGCCCCGTCCCGGCACCCGCCCGCAGCGTTTCTTCGGCCTGTTCTACGCCGTGATCCTCGACTCCACCGGCGCCCCGATCAGGACGCTCAGCGAGTCCACCGAAGACCACACGCCCGCCCTGCCCAAGCTCGACCTCGCCACGGTCCTGGAGCTCCACGGCCACCCCTTCACCGTCGAGTCGCGCGCCGCCGGCGGCCCGAGCTGGCGCGTCACCGCCGTGCCGGTCCGGGACGGCGAGACCCGGGTGATCGCCGTCAACCTGAGCGACGTGGACGCCACGGTCTCGCAGCTCGCCCTGATCGTGGGGGTCGCCGGCGGCGGCACGCTGGTGGTGCTCGGGTTCGCCTGCTACTGGCTGGTACGCCGCAGCCTGCGCCCGCTCCGCGAGATCGCGCGTACGGCCAAGGACATCGCGGGCGGCGACCTTTCCCGCCGCGTGCCCATGTGGGCGGCCACCACCGAGGTCGGCAAGCTCGGCCGCTCCCTCAACGGCATGCTCGCGCAGATCGAGTCGGCGGCGCGCGAGCGCGAGGCGGCCGCCGAGTCGGCCCGCCAGTCCGCCACGGCCGCCCGGCGCTCCGAGGAGCTGATGCGCAGGTTCATGGCCGACGCGTCCCACGAGCTGCGCACGCCGCTGACGTCGATCAGGGGGTTCGCCGAGCTGTACCGGCTGGGGGAGGAGAAGGACCTGGCGGAGGCCGTACGGCTGCTGAGCCGCATCGAGGGGCAGGCGGCCCGCATGGGGCTGCTGGTGGAGGACATGCTCCAGCTGGCCCGCCTCGACCAGCGGCGGGAGCTGGCCCGGCGGCCCGTGGACCTGCTCAGCCTGGCCGCCACCGTCGTCATCGACGCCCAGACGCTGGCGCCGGACCGCAGGATCGAGCTGGTGCGGCTGTTCGGGGGTGAGGGGGACGTGACCGTGACGGGGGACGAGTCGCGGCTCGGGCAGGTGATCAACAACCTCGTCACGAACGCCCTCACCCACACGCCGCCCGGCACGCCCTTCCAGGTGCGGGTCGGGCTGGACGGTGACCAGGCCGTGGTGGAGGTGGCCGACGAGGGGCCCGGCTTCCCGCCGGAGGTGGCCGAACGCGTCTTCGAGCGCTTCTACCGGGCGGATCCGGCGCGGAGCGCGGGCGGGTCGGGGCTGGGGTTGTCGATCGCGGCGACGCTGGTGGAGGCGCACGGGGGGATCGTGATGGCGGAAGGCTCACCCGGCAAGGGCGCCCTCTTCCGCATCATCCTCCCCACCACCGCCACCCCACCCCCCACCTGACCGCCCGCCCCTGTCACGGCCGCCCCTGTCACGGCCGCCCCGACACCGCCGACCCCGACACCCCTGTCACGCTCGGCCCGAACCCCGCCCCTGGCGATCCCCACCGCACGCCGTCCCTCGGAACCCAGCACGTCGGCGGCCCGGGAGCGGCTCAGCCGAAGGTGTACCCGTACAGCCCCGTGCCCTTGCTGAGCCGACGGACCTTGCCCAGCTTCAGCCCCGCCTTCCGGGACCCGGGAGCGTACATGACCAGCCCCTGGTCCGGCGCCGCCACCACGAGCCCGTACAGCGGCCGCCGCGCCCCCAGCGCCCGATAACGCTCACTCAGCGGCAAAGCGGCCAGAGCGGCCCCGAAGTCCCGCCCCTCGCCCTTGATCAGCAGGTTCCCCACCCGCGTCAGCCCGCCGGAGGCCCGCCCGGCCAGCACCTGGACCGCCTTCTCCCCGGGCACGCCGATGGCCAGCTCGTCGTGCCCGTCCCCGTTGAAGTCCCCGGCGACCAGCGACGCCCCGAACCGGTCGTAGTACCGGGGCACCCCCTTGAGCGTGTTCTGCGACCACGCCTCGCTCTTGCGGGTGGTCAGCCCGCCGCGCGACCCGTACAGGACGTCCACGGTGCCGTCGCCGTAGTCCATCGCCCGCTGGTTCGCGCTGAGCCCCTCACCCGGCACCCCGATGGCCAGGTCGGCCCGCCCGTCCCCGTTGAAGTCGCCCGTGGCCAGCGAGGCCCCGAACGCGTCCCACTTCTCGGAGGCCCCCTTGATGCCGGGGCTGCTCTGGGTGAGCAGCCGCGCCCGCTTCGCCCGTACGTCGACGACGGTCACCGACCCCTGCCCGTCCAGCGTGACGCTGTCGGCGGGTGCGCCGACGACCAGCTCGTCCTTGCCGTCCCCGTCGAAGTCCCCGGTCGCCAGCGCGGCGCCCCACTGGTCGGTCACGTTCGCCGCCTGCCGCACCCACGACGTCTTCTGAGTGATCTGGTACGGCTTGCGCCCCTTCATCCAGTACACCGTCACCGCCCCGCCCGAGCGGTGGCTGGGCGCGCCGACGACCAGTTCGTCCTTGCCGTCCCCGTCGAGGTCACCGGCGGCCAGCGCCGCCCCGAACCGGTCGCTGGACGGCTTGGCCAGCGCCAGCTCCTTGCCCGGGACCAGCCCGCCGACCGAGCCGTTGAAGATCTGGACGACCCCGTTCCCGTCCCCGCCCGGCACCCGTGTCCCCACGAACTCCTCCGACACCCCGACGGCCAGGTCGGCGCACTTGTCCCCGTCGAAGTCGCCGACGGCCAGCGCCGATCCGAACGAGTCACCGGGTTCGGCGCCGTTCTGGGTGAGCTTCACCTTCTTCCCGGACCCGTACATCACGGTCACCGACCCGGCCCGGGAGTCGTCGTAGGGCGCGGCCACGGCGAGGTCGGGCCGTCCGTCGCCGTCGAAGTCGAGAGGGTGCCCGCCGCACGCCCGTGCCGCGGCGGGAGTCGTGCCGGAGGCGAGGGGGAGAACCAGGCAGGCGGCGAGGAGAAGGTTCATAACGGAAGTAATGTCCACACAGGTCGAACCGTGCCTGAACAGCGCGAGAACGGCCCAGGAGAGCCGGATGCACATCGCTTGGCGATCCACGGCGTGGTGGGAACGTGCCAGGATAGACGCGTGGACATCGATCTCGCGGATCTGGATTTCTGGCGTAAGCCGCCGAAAGAGCGTAACGAGGCATTCGCCCGGCTCCGGCAGGTGGAGCATCCGGTGTTCTTCCCCGAGAAGAAGGTGCCGTTCCTGCGCTCGGGCAAGGGTTTCTACGCCCTCGTACGCCACGCGGACGTGGTCGAGGCCAGCCGCAACGCCAAGATCTTCTCCAGCGAGCCCGCCGTCACGAACCCGGAGCCGCCCGGCTGGGTGAAGCAGGTGTTCGGGGAGTCGATGGTCAACATGGACGACCCGCGTCACGCCCGCCTGCGCCGGATCGTCACCCGCTCGTTCAGTCCGAAGATGCTGGCCGGCCTGCAGAGCGACATCGAGGCGGCCTGCGCCCGCATCGTCGACGACGTCGTCAGGGACGGGCCGAGCGACTTCGTCACCCAGGTGGCCGCCCGGCTGCCCATCCACGTCATCTGCGACATGCTGGACATCCCGCAGGAGTTGCGCGAGAAGGTCCACCAGCACGTCGACATCTCCACCGCGTACACGGGTGTGCGCCCCAGCCTGGCCCGCAGCGTCCAGATGGCCGGCCAGAACATGCTGGCCCTGCTCGCCCTGCAGCGCATGGTCATCAAGCTCGGCCACGAACGCGTCGCCGACCCCAAGGGCGACCTGGTGTCCCTGCTGGTCAACGCCAACCCCGACGGGGAGAAGCTGACCGACAAGGAGCTCGGCTCGTTCTTCTCGCTGCTGCTGGTCGCGGGCAACGAGACGGCTCGCAACACGATGGCCCACGGCATCAAGCTCCTCACCGACAACCCGGCGCAGCGCGAGCTGCTGATGAGCGACTTCGACACGCACATCAACGGCGCGATCGAGGAGATGGTCCGGTACGTGTCACCGATCATGCAGTTCCGGCGCACGGTCACCGAGGACTGCTCGCTGCGCGGGCTGGAGCTGAAGAAGGGCGACAAGGTCGTCCTGTTCTACGGATCGGCCAACCGGGACGAGTCGGTCTTCCCCGACGCCGACACGTTCGACATCACCCGCGAGACCAAGCCGCACGTCGGCTTCGGCGGCCCCGGGCCGCACTTCTGCCTGGGCGCCAACCTGGCCAGGCAGGAGATGCGTACGATGTTCCGCGAGCTGCTGACCAGGCTGCCCGACATCCGCTCGGTCGGCGAGCCCGACCTGCTGCTGTCGAACTTCGACAACAGCGTCCGCGCCCAGCCGTTCACCTTCTGACGCTGTGACGGGACTCAGTCGGGCTGGTCGTCGTCGACCGCCAGCACGTTCGTCCTGATCGTGAAGAACGTGATCAGCGCCGCCACCACCATCATCCCGGCGCTGACCAGCATCGCCATGTGGAACCCGGCGTTGAACACCGGCGGGTTCCTGAACGCGTCACCCACCAGCCCGACCAGCGGCGGCACGGCCGCCACGGCGAGGAGGCTCCCGGTGCGGGCCACGGCGTTGTTGACGCCGCTGGCGGTGCCGGCGTGCCGCTCCTCGGCGGTGGC
>NZ_JBSFTC010000423.1:0-7550 GCF_053590415.1 Nonomuraea sp. NPDC003201 | reverse complement strand
GGACGCTGCGCCGGGTGCCCGCCGCGGCGGGCCCGAAGGAGCAGTCGACCTCGCGCAGCGCCTGACGGACCAGGGCGCCCTGCGGGTCGTCGCCGATCAGGTCGGCGAAGGCGACGGCGAGCCCGAGCGCGTGGCACCCCAGCGCCACGCCCGCGCCGGTGTTGCCGATCCGGTCGACGACCGGGGGCACGTGGTAGGTGTCCCGGTACGGCAGCGGCAGCTCCGGCACGTACACCGTCGAGTCGACCCCGGCACCGCCGAGAACCAGAATGTCGGTATTCATGGCCTCCACTCCGTGGAGGCGGGCTCGGTCGCCTGGGAGCCGTCGCCTTCCCTCGTCGCTCTGGTCGCTGCGCTCCCGCCGCTCCTCAGTCCAGGCAACGGCGCTCCCTCGCGGGTCACCGGTTGACCAGCGGGCCGGAGCCGGTGGAGCCGCGGACGACGAGCTCCGGCTGGAAGATCAGCTCGACGTGCTTGGCGGGGGCGCCGTTCACCTCTTCGAGCAGCGTCTGCACGGCCGCCGACGCCATCGCGCCGATCGGCTTGCGTACGGTGGTCAGCGGCGGGTCGGTGAACGCGATCAGCGGCGAGTCGTCGAAGCCCACCACGGACACCTCTCCCGGCACCGACAGCCCCTTCTCCCGGCAGGCGCGGATCGCGCCCAGCGCCATCAGGTCGCTCGCGCACACGATGCCGGTGCAGCCGCGGGACAGCAGCTGCGCGGCGGCCGCCTGCCCGCCCTCGACGGAGAACAGCGAGTGGGCGATCAGCTCGTCGACGTCGGTCGCGCCGAGCAGCTGCGCCATGGCCTGCTTGTAGCCCTCGATCTTCCTGATCACCGGCACGAACCTGCGCGGCCCCAGCGCGATCCCGATCCGCTCGTGGCCGAGGTCGACCAGGTGCTGCACGGACAGCCGGGCGGCCATGCGGTCGTCGGGCGAGATGAAGGGCGCGTCGATGTGCTCGCTGTAGCCGTCGACCAGCACGATCGGCAGGCCGCGGTCGGTCAGGCGGGTGTAGCGGTCCATGCGGGCGGTGCTGTCGGCGTGCAGCCCGGAGATGAACACGATGCCGCTCACCCCGCGATCGACCAGCAGCTCGGTGAACTCGTCCTCCGGCGCGCCGCCGGGCAGCTGGGTGCACAGGACCGGCGTGTAGCCGTGCTGGGTCAGCGCCTTCTCGATGGCCTGCGCGAACGCGGGGAAGATCGGGTTGTCCAGCTCCGGCGTCACCAGGCCGACCAGCCCGTTGCTGCGCTGGCGCAGCCGCGGCGGGCGCTCGTAGCCCATGAGGTCGAGCGCGGTCATCACCGCCTGGCGGGTGGCGGCCGAGACGCCGGGTTTGCCGTTGAGCACCCTGCTGACCGTGGCCTCACTCACCCCGGCCTGGGCGGCGATGTCGGCTAGGCGAGCGTGACCGTTCATGCCACTCACTTTACTTTCCACCAGGCCGCCGAATCCCCTGCTCCAGGGACATCCGACGCGATCAGGAGCTCCCCGTCGATCCCGAAGTCCACCGGCGTCGCGGTGAGGTTGACGGCACAGACGTACGGCCCCCTGGAGAACACGAGCGTGCCCTCGGGCGACTCGTGCCAGACGAGGTCCCCGCTCAGCGCGCGCCGCAGCCCCAGCGCCTCCCGGTACAGCTCCAGCGTCGAGCCGGGCGTCCCTTCCTGCGCCTCCACGCTCAGCTCGGCCCACTCGGACGGGATCGGCAGCCACGGGTCCTGCCAGCCGGACTCGCGCGTCCACGGCAGCGGGACGCGGCAGCCGTCCCGGCCGCTGTCGGGGTCGCGCAGCCGCTGCGGGTCCTGGCACACCTCCTCCGGCAGGTCGAGCACCTCGGGCAGGCCCAGCTCCTCGCCCTGGTAGACGTAGACCGAGCCGGGCAGCGCGAGCGTCAGTAGCGCGGCCGCGCGGGCCCTGGCCAGGCCGCCGTAGCGGGTGACGTGCCGCTTGACGTCGTGGTTCGACAGCACCCAGGTGGTCGGGGCGCCCACGGAGCCGGCCGTGGCGAGCGAGGAGTCGATCACCGCCCTGAGCTCGGCGGCGTCCCACGGGGTGAACAGGTAGTGGAAGTTGAACGCCTGGTGCAGCTCGTCCGGGCGGACGTACATCGCCAGCCGCTCGGCCGTCGGCGCCCACGCCTCGGCCACGCCGATGCGCTGGCCGGGATAGGAGTCGAGCACGCGCCGCCACGCGCGGTGGATGTCGTGCACGCCGTCGTCGTCGAAGTACGGCACCGGCTCCTTGCCGATCAGCGTGGTCTGGTTCGGGTGGCCGATGTCGGGCAGGTCGCGCGGCTTGACCATGCCGTGCGCCACGTCCACGCGGAAGCCGTCCACGCCCAGGTCGAGCCAGAACCGCAGGATCGACTCGAACTCGCCGCGCACCTCGTCGTTGTCCCAGTTGAGGTCCGGCTGCGCGGGGTCGAACAGGTGCAGGTACCACTGCCCGTCCTCGACCCGCGTCCACGCCGGGCCGCCGAAGATCGACTCCCAGTCGTTCGGCCGGTCGCGGAAGATGTAACGATCGCGGTGCTCGCCGCGCAACGCCTCCTGGAACCAGGGGTGGGCCGAGGAGGTGTGGTTGGGGACGATGTCCATGATCACCCGCAGGTCGAGGGCGTGTGCCTCGTCGATGAGCGCCTTGGCGTCCGCGAGCGATCCGAACAGCGGGTCGACGTCCCGGTAGTCCGCGACGTCGTACCCGAAGTCGGCCATGGGGGAGGTGTAGAAGGGCGTCAGCCAGATGGCGTCGACGCCGAGCCCGGCCAGGTACGGCAGGCGATCGCGAACGCCGATCAGGTCACCCACGCCGTCGCCGTCTCCGTCGG
Source organism: Nonomuraea sp. NPDC003201 (assembly GCF_053590415.1). Lineage (NCBI taxonomy): Bacteria > Bacillati > Actinomycetota > Actinomycetes > Streptosporangiales > Streptosporangiaceae > Nonomuraea > Nonomuraea sp. NPDC003201. Next base: position 4,715 of record NZ_JBSFTC010000423.1, on the reverse strand, counting down.
CGAAGCTGCGCACGTACACCTGGTAAATCGCGGCGTCTCGCCACCATGCGGTCATAGTCTCCCCCTGACGGTCTCGACTATGAAATCCCTTGCCGCAAGTTTACGCAAGCCCTTACATACCCCTCCAATCCGGAAATTTCGGCGTAAGAACCCACAAAGCCCTCGACCGAAACGCCTGCGCAGGAGATTCTTTATGTCAAGGGTGGACATCTAGCGTTAAGGCGCGATGTACTACCTCTTCAATCAGCCCCGTCACAGGTGACACGTGCGCAAGGTGTGGGCCCATGAGCTCGGTCGTTCTCGACAAAGTGACCAAGGTGTATCCGGGCGACTACCTAGCAGTCGACCGGTTGAGCCTGCGGGCTGAGGACGGCGAGTTCCTCGTCCTCCTCGGACCCTCCGGCTGCGGCAAGTCCACGCTGCTCCGCATGATCGCGGGACTGGAGGAGATCACCGAGGGTGACCTGTGGCTGGACGGCGAAATCGCCAACCATCTGGCCCCGCGCGATCGTGACGTCGCCATGGTGTTCCAGAACGGCGCGCTGTATCCGCACCGGACGGTGCGCGGGAACATCGCCTTTCCCCTGGAGATCGCCAAGTCGGACCCGGCGATGGTGCGCGAGCGGGTGACCGAGCTGTCGAAGGCCTTACACATCGACGAGACGCTGGACCGCCGCCCCGGCACGCTCTCCGGCGGCCAGCGGCAGCGCGTGGCCATGGGGCGGGCCATCGTCCGGCAGCCGAAGCTGTTCCTCATGGACGAGCCGCTGTCGAACCTGGACGCGGGCATGCGTACCGAGCTGCGCATGGAGATCTCGGCGCTGGTCAGGTCGCTCGGCGTCACCACGATCTACGTGACGCACGACCAGGTGGAGGCGCTGACGCTCGCCGACCGGATCGCCATCCTGAACCGAGGGGTGCTCCAGGACGTCGGCACGCCCGCCCAGATTTACAACGATCCAGCCACCGCGTTCGTGGCGGCGTTCCTCAACTCCCAGCAGTTGAACCTGTTGGCGGCCACTGTCAGGACGCCGCAGAACCAGTACGTCATGCTCGATTTCGGCCCGCACCAGCTCACGATGCAGTGGAGCGATCCGAGGGCGTACGCGATCTCGCAGCACACCGGCGGGCAGGTGCTGGTGGGCATGCGCCCGGACGGGCTGGCCCCGGTGCAGGAGTCGTACGAGGGGCCGTCGTTCTTCGGGCGGGTGCGGGCGCTGGAGTACCACGGGCACGAGTGGCTGGCATACCTGGCGTGCGGGGTGCCGGCCGTACCGGTGCCGGAGCCGCCGGACCCGCGCCAGCGGAGCAACGGGAACAAGAACGGCTCGGGGAAGCTGTCGGGACTGGTACGGCGGATCTTCTCCTCCCAGCGGGAGGAGGAGCACCAGGAACAGGAGCAGGTCGGCCAGCACCCGAACAGCGGCATCCACCGCCGCTCCGACCTGATCGTCCGCCTGGGCAACCGCCCCGTCTGGCGCACGGGCGACGCCGCCAAGGTCGCGATCGACCTCTCCCGCATCATGATCTTCACCCTCGACGGCGCCCGCATCGATCCCCCGCGCCGATAGCCGGCGCCGTCCCGCGCCGCGGTTCACTGCTGGAGGGTCTGGCTCCGTTCGATGAGCTCCAGCATCTCTGTCTGGATCTGGCGCAGGAAGGCGAGAACCTCGTCGGCGGCCGCGGCGACGGCCGAGTCGCCGGGGGCGACGGCGGGTTCGAGCAGCCGGGCCACGGTGTCGGCGAGGACCTGGTCGGGATCGACGCCGAGGGCGACGGTGGCCGGGTCGGACAGCGCGGCGCCGAACCCCGTGAGCACGGCGTGCACCGCGTAAGTCAGCTCGGGCAGCGGACGGTCGTGGCGGATCAGCCCGTGGCGGTGATGGATCGGCATGCCCGCCTCGCACAGGGCGCCGGGTGTGGTGCGGGCGAACAGCTCGCGGTCGCCGGCCTGCTGGGTGAGCAGCCGCAGCAGGTCGGCGTCGCCGCTCTGCACCCGGCGGGCCAGCGGGAACTTCAGCCCGGTGCGGACCAGCAGCGGGGCCAGGCGGTGCGGCAGCACGGTGGCGGGGTCGGCGCTGACGCGGGTGGTGATCTCGTCCAGGAAGGCCAGCAGTTCGCGGGCGAACAGCCCGAGGATGAGGTCCTCTTTGGCGGGCCAGTACAGGTAGACGGTGCCCTTGCCGACCCCCGCCGCGCGGGCGATCTCGCTGACCGTGACCTTGTGCACGCCGTGATCGAGCACCAGCTCGCGCGCGCTGTCCAGGATGCGGGCGGCTTTGCGCGAGTGGCGCTCGATCAGCTGGCTCACGTGGGCTGTCCTCTGCTTTCGGGCTGGGGTCGGGTCACACGGCGGCGACGTCGAAGGTCTTGTTCTTCATGTCCGGGCCGTTCATTATCTTGCCCATGGCCGGCCCGATGACCGGTGTGCGCATGAGGCGCAGCATCGCGCCGCGCATGACCAGTTCCTTGCGGTCGTGCGGCGTGAAGAGCCGGCGCATGATCAGCGCGCTGTCCTGCTCGGTCTGGATGAAGGGCCGCATCCGGGCCTCCCAGGCGCGCAGCGCGCCGGGCAGGTCGCCGGGGTGGCGCTGCACCATGGTGCCCAGCAGCTCGCCTCCCGCGATGCCGCTGGAGGCGCCCATGCCCGCGTACAAGGTCACGCACCAGGCGGCGTCGCCGACCAGGACCACCCGGCCGTGGTGCCAGCGCGGCATCTTGACCTGGTTCACCGAGTCGAACAGGGACTCCGGAGCCTGCTCGAACGCCGTGAACAACTTCTCCAGGAGCGGCCCGGCGGGCCGCGGCCCGAACGCGGCGCGGATGGACTCGATCGGCGGGCGGGCGAACTCGGCGTCGACGTCGTCGGTGCGGTAGGAGAACAGCAGGCCCGGCGGGTGGTCGGAGAAGGGGAAGATCCACGCTGAGCGTCCCGGCTCGGCCAGGGTCAGGCCCTGCCCCTGGCCGAGGCCCTCGATCGGCCGGTCCAGCACGGTGGCGCCGATCATGTAGTTCAGCGGGTGCAGGTGCTCCTCGGGGCCGAAGGCCAGCCTGCGTACGGTCGAGCGCATCCCGTCGGCGCCCACCACCAGGTCGAAGCGCTCGGTGACGGTGGCGCCGGAGGCGGTGTCGCGCAGGGTGACCTCCGCCGCGGAGTCGTCCTGGGTGATGTGGGTGGGCACGGTGGAATAGCGGATCTCCACGTCGGCCGGCAGCGCGGAGAACAGCGCCCGCTCGATGTCGCCGCGCAGCACCACCCGTGGCTTGCCGGGCAGGTTGGCCAGGCTCATGCCGGCGGTGTGGCGACCGGCCCGGTTCACCTCGTAGGGGGGAAGCCGCGGGGTGCGGTCGCCGATCGCCTCCAGCGCGCCCAGCCGCTGAGCGGAGGCGAGACCGGTGCCGAACAGCAGGATGAAGTACCCGCCCGAGCGGCGTGCCGGGGCCCGCTCCACCAGCACCGGCTCCCAGCCGACCTGCCGCAGGCGCAGCGCGGTGGCGATGCCCGCGATCCCGAGCCCCACCACCAGCGCACGGCCGCGCCCGACTGCGTCCTTCATTGCCGACTCCCTTTCTGTCGTGTCACCACGACCCTATTCGACAAACTGACCAGATTGGTTCTATTGGTCAGTTTTTCGGGGCGCAGTCGTAGAGGGTGAGGCCGCCGGTCGTGGGACTTCCTCCATAGGCGGCGGCGGGGACTTCGGCGCAGTTCGCCTTGATCCATTGCGAGCGGCTCGTGCTCGACCCGCCCATCATGGCGCCGAAGCCGGATCCCAGAACGAAGCGCAGCTGCCCGGAACCCGTCCAGTCCTTCAGCTGCCGGACGGTCGGGGCGTCGTCGATGCCGATGAAGCCGCCCATGCCGATCACGGTGGCGTCGCTGCCGAGGATGAACGTGGAGGCCAACGTGGCGCCACCCTCGACGGCGAGCTTGATCCGGGCGGAGCCGGAGTTCTTGACGGCATGGTCGAGGATCTTGCGCTGGTCGGAGGTGAGCTCGGCGCCGCCGCCGGGAAAGCCTCCCGGGAGGCCGCCCGCGAGTCCGGATGGCATGTCGCCCGGGCTCCCGCCGGGGAAGCCTTCGGGGAGTTCCATGCCGGGCGGGAGTTCCATGCCTTCCGGGAGTTCCATGCCTGCTGGGAGCCGCATCCCTTCCGGGAGCTCGCGCCCGCCCGGAGCCGGGCCGGCTCCGCCGCCGCCGAAGGGCATGGTCGGCGGCCCCGCGGTGGGGTTGGCGCCGCCCAGTGCCGACGTGGTGCCGGGAACGCTGATCGCCCAGGCCGCGGGCGCCGCCAGCACCGCCAGGACCGCGACGCCGAGGGCGGCGGGCAGCAGCCGTCTCCGGCCGGCGGACAGCAGGAGCAGGACGGCCGCCGCCAGCCCGGCCGCGCCCACAGGCCACACCAGCCAGCCGTTCCAGGACGGGGCCCGCCCGATCACGGCGCAGGCCCAGGCCGCGGTCACCGCGACGGCCCCGGCCCCCAGCGGGAGCGCCCAGCGGGCCCCCGCCCGGTGGGCGCGGGCCAGCGTCGTGACGAAGCCCGCGGTGAGTGCGGCGATGGCGGGGGCCAGCTGCGTCGTGTAGTACGGGTGGAAGATCCCCTGCTGCGTGGCGAACACCACGCCGCAGACCACCAGCCAGGTGCCCCAAAGCACCCATCCGGCCGCGGCGAGCGGCTCACCGGGCATCGCGGCCCCGCGCCGGCGCAGCACGG
>NZ_JBSFTC010000422.1:0-7663 GCF_053590415.1 Nonomuraea sp. NPDC003201 | reverse complement strand
GCCTGACCGGCCGCCTCCCGGGCGCCCTGCGCGCCGTCAGCGGCTGACCGCTCCTACGCGCGGCGCAGCGACCTGGTCAGGCCCGCGGCGATCGTGGTGGCCAGCACCCAGCCGGCGGCGATCAGCCCGTACGCGAGCCACTGCGTCCCGCCGAGCGGGTTGAACGCCTTCTCCTGCCCGAAGTCGATGAGCGGCAGCAGCAGGTCCAGCGTGTAGACGAACGCGTGGAACGGCGGGGCCTCCCCCGGTTTCAGCGGCGGCGGCTCGGCCAGGCCGAACACGATCGTGCCCACGGCCAGGAGCGCCAGCAGCCAGGCGGCCGCGCGTAAGGGGCGGAAGCCGTACCCGACGGTGACGTCCTGGAGGTGGCCCCAGAGCCCGGCGTACCACGGGAGGGTGGCGCGCCGCCGCCGCTGGCCGGCCAGGAGCGTGTCGCGGGCGTCGGCGTCGCTGCCCAGCCGCCGGTACATCGCGGCGAGCTGCTCGTACGCGTTCGGCAGGTAGCCCTCGGGATCCCTGCGCAGCCAGCCGAGCCGTCCGGCGGCGGGCAGCATGGGGTCGAGCACCTCGTACGCGAGCCCGTCCATGCGCATCGCGTCCGGCCAGACGCCGGGGTCGTCGCGCAGGACGCCGATGCGCGCGTGGCGCAGCTCCACGGTGCCCCGGACGGGCGTGGCGGTGCGCAGGGCCAGCTCGCGCGCCTCCACCCGCCAGCATTTGAGCGCCACCTCGCCGGGGGCCTCCAGCGTGGCGTCGTCGAAGCACAGGCGGCTGCCGACCTGGGCGTTGGTCAGGCGGACCCGGCCCTGGGCCGAGAAGCCGCTGCACAGGTTGAGCACCTTGCCGACCGTGATGCCGTTGGCGGTCAGGGCCGAGCCGCCGGGGTTGGCCAGCCTGGCGCCCTCGAAGTGGGCGGGGCCGGTGACGGAGGCGTCGAGCAGGCTGATCTCGCCCTCCACGCTCATCCCGTCGCGGGCGTGCAGGGCGCCGTCCACCGTGAGGCCGTCGCCGGCCAGGGCCACGCCGCCCGGGTTGCGCAGGGTGGCGCCGTCGAGGTTGAGCGAGCGGGCGACGGCGGCGCTCCCCAGGCGGACCTGGCCCTCGGTCTCGACCAGCGACAGGAACAGGCCGCCCTCGGCGTTGAGCCCGCCGCCGCGCACGGCGATGCCGCCGGGGTTGCGCACGCGCGAGCCGCGCAGCGTGAGCGGCCCTCCGACGCGGGCGGAGCGCACGCAGATCTCCCCGTCGACGGTCATCCTCCGGGCGAGCAGGCCCACCTGGGCGGTCAGGTTGGACGCCTCGAGGGCCATGCCGCCGGGCGCGTGCAGGCGGGCGTCGTCGAGGTTCACGGCGGCGCCGATCCGCGCGGCCGTGAGGAAGATCTCGCCGTGGCTGCTGAAGCCGTCCTGGGCCCGCAGGGTGCCCCCGACGTCGAGGTGCTCGCCGTTGACGACGACCCCGCCCGGGTTGTCCAGGTGGGCGCGGTTGAGGTTGAGGTTGCCGCTGACGCGGGCGCCGGACAGGCGCAGCTCGCCGGTGAGGTGGCAGCCGGCCAGGCGCAGGTTGCCGTCCACCTGGATGTTCGAGGCGATCAGGCCGGGCAGCGTGGAGCCGCTCAGGCTGAGGAAGCGGGTGCGCGCCTGGTACAGGTCGGGCGCCTCGTCGAACGCGCACTGCTCAAGGGTGATCGGGAAGCCGATCTCGGCGAAGGCCAGGTGGAGCAGGCCGGTGATCCGGGCGCCGATGAGGCGCAGCGCGGGCTTGGGCCCGTCGTGCTCGCCGAGGAGCAGCTCGGCCAGGACCTGCGCGCGAACGGCCGGGTCGAGGTCGCCCGAGCGCAGGTCGACTTCCCTGCCGTGGGGCACGGCTTCGGCCACGGCCCGCTCGGCCGGGAGGAGATCGGTGATTTTCACACGGCCATACTGCGGTGCCCGCCCGGTATCCGCAGCCGATCTCGGTGGCCGCCTACTCGCGTACGTCCAGCCCCAGGGCGCCGGCCACGACCGTCGCCTGGAACGGGTCGATGATCGCGTTCTTGAGCGTGACGGTGAGGGGGTCGAGCGTGCTCAGGTCGCTGCCGCGCAGGTCGCACCGCGTCAGGTCGGCGCCGCGCAGCGACGCGCCCGACAGGTCGGCCCGCCGCAGCTCGGCGCCCTCCAGCCGGACGCCCGACAGGTCGGCCTCCCGCAGCCGGGTGCCGCGGAAGACGCTGCCCCGCAGGTCGGCGCCGGCGAGGCCGACGTAGGACCAGTCGCCGCCCTCGACCTTGAACAGCCCGTACGTGCACCCGTCGAACACGCTGCCGGTCAGCTTGCACCCGTCGAACGTCGCGTCGAAGAACGAGCACCGCGTGAACGTGCAGTTGACGAAGCGGGCGCCGTCGTGGACCGACACGTTGAAGCGCACGTTGCTGAAGTGGCACTCCTCGAAGGAGGAGCCGTGGTCGACCAGCTCGGTCATGTCCACGTCCTGGAACAGCACCCGGCGATGGCTCTCGCCGGAGATCTCCAGGCTGTCCCAGTCGGTGGACCAGATCGTCTTCTCGGTGGGCTGGGTCATGCGAACAAACTAGCGGATCAGGACCGCTTGGCGATGGAGGTGATGAGAGGTTGCACGAGCTTGGCCGCCAGGGGCCCGAAGGCCGCCAGGATGAGGACGTACGCCGCCGCCAGCGCGCCCAGGTCGGGGTGGGCTCCCGCGCCCACCGCCAGGCCCGCGATGACGATGTTGAACTCGCCGCGCGGGATGAGCGCGATGCCCGCCCGCGCCTGGCCCGCCTTGCCGATGCCCGCCCGCCTGGCCGCGTACACGCCGGTCAGCAGCTTGGTGATCATGCTGACCACCGCGAGCAGCGCGGCCAGCCCCGCCACGGGCAGGATCTTCGCCGGATCGGTCTGGAGGCCGAAGAAGACGAAGAACACCGCCGCGAACAGGTCGCGCAGCGGCGCCAGCAGCGCCTGCGCGTCCTCGGCGAGCTCGCCGGACAGCGCGATGCCGACCAGGAACGCGCCGACCGCCGCCGACACGTTCAGCTGCTGGGCGAGCCCGGCCACGAGCAGGGCGAGCCCGACCACCTTGAGCAGCAGCACCTCGTTGTTGGGGCTGGCCACGAACGCCTCGATGAAGCGCCCGAACTTGAGCGCCACCACCAGCACCGCGCTCACCGTCAGCAGCGCTACGCCCACCGCGACCGCCCCGCTGGCCAGGCTCAGCCCGGCCAGGATGGTCGTCAGGATCGGCAGGTAGACGGCCATCGTCAGGTCTTCGAAGACCAGGAGCGACAGCACCGTCGGCGTCTCCCGGTTACCGATCCACCCCAGATCCGACAGCACCTTGGCGGTGATGCCGGAGGAGGTGGCGTACGTGACGCCCGCCATGGCCACGGCCGCGACCGGGCCCCAGCCCAGCAGTAATGCGCAGATCGCGCCGGGGGCGGCGTTCAGCACCAGGTCGACGATGCCCGCGCGGACGTTGCCGGTCAGGCTGGTGACCAGCTCGTCGGCGTTGTACTCCAGGCCGAGCGTCAGCAGCAGCAGGACGACGCCCAGCTCCGCGCCGACGGAGACGAAGTCGTCGCTGGTCGCCAGCGGCAGCACCCCGCCGGTCCCGAACGCCAGGCCGGCGATCAGGTAGAGCGGGATGGGCGAGATGCCCACGCGCAGCGCGAGGGCGCCCAGGATTCCCAGGGCGAGGACAATGGCACCGAACTCGAGAAAGAGGACCGCGGTATGGTGCACCCGCGGTCCTACCCGTCCGCCAGGATGCCGGCCACCTCGGCGGTGGTGTCCTCGCTGCCCACGACGACCACGACGTCGCCCGCGGCGAACACGAAGTCGGGGCCGGGGCTGGCGAAGACCCGCCCGCTGCGCACGACGGCCACGATGGAGGCGCTGGTACGGGTCCGCACCCGGGCGTCACCCATGGGACGCCCGGCGTAGGGGGAGCCGTCCGGGACGGGCAGCTGCACGCTGACCAGACCCTCGACCTGCTCGTGCAGCTGGTTGAGCCGCTGCACGATGCGGGGGGCGCCGAGGAGCTCGGCCAGGGCGTCGGCCTCCTCGTCGTTGAGCTTGACCACGTGGCAGACGGCGTCAGGATCGTCCGCGTCGTAGATCACCAGGTCCCGGCGACCGGTGCGATGGGACACGACGCCGACCCGCTGTCCTTTGCGGGTGGTGAAGTCGTGTCGTAGCCCGATTCCCGGCAGCGCTGTCTGTTCGACCTCCACCTATCCCCACCCGCTCAGATCCGCCTATTTGCGACTAAACCCTACCAACACCTGCCTATGGCCTCTGCTCCGCAGAGGCGGGCCCGGTCGCCCTCGATGCCTCGCGTAGCGGGCGTCCGACCTCGTGCAGGTGCCGCAGGGCCTGGCCCCACGACGCGAACAGGCCGCATTCGAGGTAGTCGACGCCGAGCCGCTCGCAGTACTCGCGGACGATGGGCTGCGCCTTGCGCAGGTTCGCGGTCGGCATGCTGGGGAACAGGTGGTGCTCGATCTGGTAGTTCAGGCCGCCGAGCGCGGTGTTGACCAGGCGCCCGCCGCGTACGTTCCGGGAGGTCAGGACCTGGCGGCGGAGGAAGTCCAGCTCGTCCTCGGCGGTCAGGACCGGCATGCCCTTGTGGTTGGGCGCGAACGTGCAGCCGAGGTAGACGCCGTAGCAGGCCTGGTGCACGATCACGAACACCAGCGCCGTGCCGAAGGGCAGGACCAGGAAGACCGCCCCCAGGTAGGCGAGCACGTGCGCGCTCAGCAGCAGCCCTTCGAGCCCTCTGCTCTTGAGCGAGGGGCGGCGCAGCGCGCGGAAGCTCGACACCTTCAGGTTCACGCCTTCGAGGGTGAGCAGCGGGAAGAACAGGAACGCCTGCCAGCGCCCGATGAACCGGGGTATCCCGCGCGCCTCCTCGGCCTGCTTCTGCGACCAGATCAGGCTGTCGGGCGCGACGTCGGGGTCGTGCTCCTCATGGTTGGGGTTGGCGTGGTGGCGCGTGTGCTTGTCCATCCACCAGCCGTAGCTGAGCCCGACGGCCAGGTTGCCCACCAGCAGCCCGGCGATCCTGCTGATGCGCCGCGACCGGGAGATCTGCCCGTGCGCCAGGTCGTGGGCCAGGAGCGTCACCTGCGCGAAGGCCACGGCCAGCAGCACCGCGACCGGGATCTGCCACCAGGAGTCCCCGACCATGGCGAACAGCGCCCAGCTCCCCGCGAAAAGCCCGGACACCAGGCCGATCCTGGCCGCGTAATAGCCTGGCCGCTTGTCCAGCAGCCCCGCCTCGGCGATGCGGCGTGACAGTCTCGCGAAGTCGCTGCCGCGCCGAACGGCGGCGGTCCCCACAGTCCCCACGTTTCTCTCCGATGCTGACGAGTCGTATGTGATCACTCATCAGCATCGCGAGAGACGGGGGTCCGGCGGACCCCCGCTGTCACCCGTTCTCTTGGTAGTGCACGCCCTACCATCCGGGGGCGGGCGGCGGGGACACCGGCTCAGATCGGCTGCAAAGCCGCCGCGTCGCCGTAGATGTGCAGGTCCGGGCGGAAGGCCGCGAGGTAGGCGGCCCGGTCGTGGAAGGTCGCGGCCAGGGCGTCCCCGTAGTCGATCAGCTGCCTGTGGGCGTCCCTGCGGGGCTCGTAGCGGGCGGACAGCAGCCGGTCGAGCAGGTCCGCGTCGCCGCCGGCCGCGCAGATGACGTCGGCCAGGAGCTCGGCGTCGTGCAGCGTGTAGCTCATGCCCATCCCGGTCATGGGATGGCAGGCGAACGCGGCCGAGCCCAGCAGCGCCGCGTTGCCCTTGTGGTACTCCGCCACCCGCATCGAGGAGACCTTGATCCGCTGCCAGGTCGCGGGCTGGAGGACGTTGAAGGCGTCCGAGCTGTCGGTGACGAACTTCTTCAGCGCGTCGAGCAGCGCGGGGATGCCGTCCTGGAAGATCTCCTTGTCGTCCTCGGGGGGCAGGCCGACGAACACCCTGGCCTGGTCCCTGTTGATCGGATAGAGGTAGGCGAACCAGCCTTCCGAGCTGAAGTACAGCCGGTTGAGCTGGGCGACGCTGGCGGTCAGCGGGACGGTGGCCACCCGCATCAGCAGCCGCTCGTACGGCAGCGTGCGCTGCTCGATGTCGAGCGCCTGCCGTACGGCCGACCTGGTGCCGTCGGCGCCGATCACGACGCCGGCCCGCAGCCTGCGCCCGTTCGAGAGCGTCAGCTCCTCCACGCGGCCGTCGCCGATCGCGATGTCGTCGATGCTGGCGTCGAACCAGAACTCGACGCCCTCCATGACGCAGCTCGTGTAGATGAGCTCGACCAGCTCCCGGTAGGGGCGGACGAGGAAGCCTCCCTCCGGGAATCGGCACTCCTGGATGGGGTCGCCGTCGTGGTAGTAGCGGACGGTGTCGCGCCTGAGGCCATGGCGTCCGACCAAGTCGGCCAGCCCGTGCCGGGCCAGCACCCGGAGCCCGGGGGGCTTGAGGAAGTCCGCGCCCGCGCTGGGGACCGAAGGTCCCTGCTCGATGACGACGACGCGCTGTCCGCGACGACCCAGCAGCAAGGCGAGGAAGCAGCCGCCGAGCCCGGCGCCGACGATCGCTACGTCGCACGATGTGGTTGCCATGACGAGAGCCCTTTCGAATGGTTGAACTAGTTCGGGTTCCCGCGGGAACCGGCGAGCGGGCCTGGCTCGGCCGCCCGCGGCCGCGGGATGTGGTCCGTGGGGGGTGTGCGGGTCTCGGCAGGCAGCAACGCGTCGGCCTCCGCCGCCACGGTGGCGAGAGTCATGCGCAGTTCCAGCAGCATCCGGCGCGGCACTTTGATCATGACGTCGCCCGGGTCGGTCCGCAGCCGGGTGATCTTGGTGAGGGCCAGCGCGCCGATCAGCACGGAGATGGCCACGCACATCGCGAGCGCGCCGGCCAGCCCCGCGAAGGGGCCGGTCATGAACGGGTGGTCGATGACGACCGACACGACGGCGACGCCGACGGCCCCGCCGACCATGCGCGCCATGGTGGCCGCGCCGACGGCGGAGGCGTACTGGTGGGGGCGGGCGGCCAGGGTGGTGGCGACGGAGGTGCCCGGCGCGAGCGCGCCGACGCCGATGCCGACCACGACGCTGGCGATCAGGCCCCACACGGTGGGCCCGGCCTGTGTCAGCACGAGCACGCAGGCGCCGCCGCACAGCAGCGAGCCCGCGTAGATCAGCCCGTACGCGCCGACCCGCTTGACGATCCGCCCGGCCAGGAAGCTCGTCACGACGACCGCCACCGACGTGGGTGTCAGCCACATGGCCACCTCGAGCATGGGGTAGCCGAGGTGGAGCAGGTACAGCGGCTGCACGGTCAGCAGCCCGTACGACAGGGCGCCGAAGCCCCAGGTCGCGAGCCAGCCCCAGACGAATCTGGGACGCCGCCACAGGGCCAGGTCGATCGCGGGCAGGCGGTGGTGCTTGGCCTGCGCGAACGCGCCGCCCAGCAGGGCCAGCGCGGCCAGCGCCAGCCACACCACGTCCATGCCCCAGGCCATCGCCTTGGAGATGGCCAGCACGATGACCGCGATGCCCGCGGCGAGCAGCCACGCGCCGAGGACGTCCGGCAGGCCCCTGGCGCCGGCGCGCTTACCCGGCGGAAGCGCGGCGCAGGCGATCAGGAGCGCGACGCCGATGACGACGTCAGGG
>NZ_JBSFTC010000421.1:0-7696 GCF_053590415.1 Nonomuraea sp. NPDC003201 | reverse complement strand
GGGCGCGCGGCGGCGCGGGCGAGTTCGGCCACCTGCCGGTGGACCCCGGCGGGCCGGTGTGCGGATGCGGGGCCCGGGGCTGCCTGGAGGCGTACGTCGGTGCCGCCGGCCTGCTCGCCGCGGCCCGGGCCAAGAACGTCCATCTCGATCTGCCGGCGCTCGGCCGGGCCGCCGCCGGGGGCGACTCGGGGGCGACGGAGGTGTTCGCCGAGGCCGGGGCCATCCTGGGGCGGGCCACCGCCGGGCTCATCAACGTCGTCGACCCCGAGGTCGTGGTGGTGCTCGGCGAGGGGACGGCCGACTGGCCGCTCTGGCGGGCGAGCTTCGACGCGGCGCTCAGGGCGCAGCTCTACCCGGGCCGGCGTGACATCTCCGTCGAGGTGGAGAGCTGGGACGACACGAGCTGGGCCCAGGGCGCGGCGGCCCTGGTGCTGGCCACCCCGTTCGACGCGGCGGGGGCGGCGGGCGAGCAGGGCCGCCTGGTGCGGGCCCGCCTGATCGGGGCGACGCCGTGACCCCCGCCCAGGGCCCGCCCAGGAAGGGCTGGCGGTACGGGGCCACCGTCGCCGTGTTCCTGCTCCCCAGCCTCGTCCCCCTGACCCTCTACACGCTCATCCCGATGCTGGGCTCGTTATGGACGAGCCTGCACGAGTGGGACCTCATCACCGACATGCGCTGGGTCGGCCTGGACAACTACGCCGAGCTGATCGGCGACCCCGAGACCCGGGCGGCCTTCCTCCACACGCTCTCCTTCATCGCCGGCTATCTACCGCTCGTCTACGTCGGCGGGCTGGGCCTGGCCGTGCTGCTGAACCGGGCGATGCGGGGCCGGAGCCTGCTGCGCGGCATCTACTTCCTGCCGGTGATCACGAGCTGGGTGGTCGTCGCGCTGATGTGGAAGTGGCTGCTCAACCCCGCCGGCGGCGTCGTGAACTGGGCGCTCGGCCTGCTCGGGATCGGCGGCCCCGGCTGGTGGACCGACCCGGACTGGGCGATGCCGTCGATCATCCTGGCCTCGGCCTGGAAGGACCTGGGCTTCGTGATGATCATCCTGCTGGCCGGGCTGCAGGCGATCCCCCGCGGGTACCAGGAGGCCGCCATGGTGGACGGCGCGTCGGCCTGGCGCAGGTTCCGGCACATCACGCTGCCGCTGCTGTCGCCCTCGACGTTCTTCGTGGTCGTGATCTCGCTGATCAACGGCTTCCAGGTCTTCGACCAGGTCAAGATCATGACCGGCGGGGGTCCCGGGGGCGCGACGCAGGTGGTGGTGTCGCAGATCTACGACCTGACCTTCAGGTACGGCAGGGCGGGTGCGGCCTCGGCGCTGTCCTGGCTGCTGTTCGCCGCGGTGCTGCTGGTGACGGTCGTGCAGATCCGAGGTCAGAAGCGGTGGGTGACCTATGGGTAGGATCCTCCGCTACCTGCTGGTCGGGCTGGGCGCGCTGGTCATGTTGTTCCCGTTCGCGTGGGCGGTGATCACCTCCATCACGCCCGGTGACGCGGTGCTGGCCGTGCCGCCCGACTTCACGCCCGAGGGCGCGAGCCTCGACGCGTACGGCAAGCTGCTGGAGACGTTGCCGTTCTGGCGCATCGTGCTCAACAGCGCCTGGATCGGCGCCGCCTCCACCGCGCTGCAGCTCGTCACGAGCGCGATGGCGGCCTACGCGTTCGCCCGGCTGCCGTTCCCGGGCCGGGGCGCGCTGTTCGCGGTCTATCTCGCGACGCTGATGATGCCGCTGCCGGTGCTGGTCGTGCCGCTGTTCATCGAGATGCGCACGTTCAACCTGGTCGACACGTATTTCGCGCTGCTCGCGCCGACGATCGCCTCGGCGTTCGGGGTGTTCCTGCTGCGGCAGGCGGTCAACCAGGTGCCGCGGGAGTTCGACGAGGCGGCGGTGCTGGACGGAGCCGGACATTTCAGGATCTTTCTGTACGTGGTGCTGCCGCTGATCCGCCCGGCGCTGGCCACGTTCGCCATCTTCGGCTTCATGGCCAGCTGGAACAGCTACCTCTGGCCGCTGATCATCATCAAGTCGCCCGAGTTCATGACCCTCCCCCTGGGCCTGGCCACGCTGCACGGCCAGTTCACCACCGAGTGGGACGTGGTCATGGCGGGCTCGGTGATCAGCGTCGTACCGATCCTCATCCTCTACGTCTTCGCGCAGAAGCACGTCATCGCCAGCGTCGCGCAGAGCGGGCTCAAGTAAAGGAATCCCCCCATGTCCAGACATTTCCTCATCGTCGCTGCGGCCACGGCGTTGCTCGCCTCCGCCTGCTCCCAGGGCTCGGCCACGAAGGCCACGACCGGCGCGGACGGCAGGGTGACCCTGCGGTACTTCACCTTCTCGGCGGCCCCCGACCACGTCAAAGACCTGGACACGATCGAGAAGGCCTTCGAGAAGGAGAACCCGAAGGTGGACGTGGTCGTCGAGACCGCGCCGTTCGACCAGTACTTCACCAAGCTCCAGACCAGCATCGCGGGCGGCACCGCGCCGGACACCTTCGAGCTCAACTACGAGAACTTCGTCACCTACGCCAGTGCCGGCTCCCTGCTCGACCTCGGCGGCGTGGCGGGCGACGGCGACACCTCGGTCTACGCCCAGGAGTCGCTCAACGCGTTCAAGCGCGACGGCAAGCAGTACGCCCTGCCCGCGTCGTTCTCGACGGTCGTGCTCTTCTACAACAAGGACCTGTTCGAGAAGGCCGGGGTCGCCCCGCCCACGGCGGACTGGACGTGGGCCGACGAGCAGGCCGCGGCCGCGAAGCTGACGGACCGGAAGAAGGGCGTGTACGGCGACTTCCAGCCGGTGCAGTTCTTCGAGTTCTACAAGACGCTCAAGCAGGCGGGCGGCGAGTTCCTGTCGGCCGACGGGAAGAGGGCGGCCTTCGACAGCCCGCAGGGCGTCAAGGCGGCGCAGTGGCTGGTCTCCAAGGTGGGGAAGACCATGCCGACCGAGGCGGAGATCGGCGGCACCGCCGACTACGACACGAACCTCTTCAAGTCCGGCAAGCTCGCCATGTGGCACAACGGCATCTGGCAGTTCGCGGGGCTGAAGGACGTGCCGTTCGCGTGGGACGTGGTCGTCGAGCCCGGTGACGCCGCCAAGGCCAGCGCGGTCTTCCACAACGCCGTCGCCGCCTCCGCCACCACGAAGCACGCCAAGGAGGCCTGGGCGTGGGCCCGCTTCCTGTCCTCGTCGGACACCGCGGCCACCACGCGCGTCGAGTCCTCCTGGGAGCTGCCGCCGGTCGCCGACCAGCAGGTGCTCGCCGGTTACCTCAAGGACCCGAAGCCGGCCAACCGGCAGGCCGTGTTCGACTCGCTCAAGTCCATCGCGCTGCCGCCGGTCATCAAGCGGCAGCAGGAGATGCAGGACGCGGTGACCAAGCAGCTCGGCGAGGCCGCGGCCGGGCGCAAGCCGGTGGCGGACGCGCTCAAGGCCGCCGCCGCCGACGTGAACGCCCTGCTCGGCTGATCATTAGGAGAGTTCTCGTTGTCCCTCGTCGCGCACAGCCTCGACGTGATCAAGAGATTGCAGTCCCCCACCGGGGCCTATCCGGCCTCGCCCACCTTCTCCGCCTACCGCGGCTACTCGTGGCTGCGGGACGGGGCCTTCATCGCCGAGGGGGTGAGCAGGCACGGCGACGTGGCCGGGGCGGACGCCTTCCACGCCTGGTGCGCCCGCGTGGTCGGCGACCGGGCGGGCCAGGTGGACGCGCTGGTCTCGCGGGCCGCCCGGGGTGAGGCCGTGCCGGTCGCGGAGATGTTGCCGACCCGCTTCACCCTCGACGGGGTGGACGGGGACGACGACTGGTGGGACTTCCAGCTCGACGGGTACGGGACGTGGCTCTGGGCGCTGCGCGAGCACGCCGCGCGGCACGGCAGGGCGGTCCCCGGGGTCGAGAAGGGGGTCAGGGCGACCGTCCGGTACCTGACGGCGTTCTGGCACCTGCCCTGCTACGACTGGTGGGAGGAGCACGTCGAGCAGCGGCACGTGGCCACGCTCGGCGCGATCCACGCGGGCCTGCGGGCCGCCGCCGCGCTCGGCGTGCTGAGCGCGGCCGAGGAGGCGTCGGCCGCCGAGGCGGTCGAGGGCATCGCGGCGCTGGTGGAGCGCGACGGTCTCATCCGGGACGGGTCCGTCGCGGCGCCGGCGGAGCGGGACGGCCTCACCCGGGACGGGTCCGGCCCGCCGCGGCTGCGGAAGTGGCTCGGCGGCGACGCCGTGGACGCGAGCCTGCTCGCGTGCGTGGAGCCGTTCGGCCTCTACCCGGCCGCGCACCCGGTCGGGGCGGCCACCGTCGCCGAGGTGGAGCGCGTGCTCGCCAGGGACGGCGGGGTGTACCGCTACCTCGCCGACACCTTCTACGGCGGGGGCCGGTGGGTGCTGCTGGCCGGCTTCCTCGGCTGGAACCACGCCAGGGCGGGACGCCCCGCCAAGGCCCGGCGCTACCTGGACTGGATGGCCGCCCAGGCCACCCCCGGCGGTGACCTGCCCGAGCAGGTGTCCGACCTGCTGCTGGCGCCCGGGCGGCGGCAGGAGTGGCTCGACCGCTGGGGGCCCGTGGCCACGCCGCTGCTGTGGTCGCACGGCATGTACCTGATCCTCGCCGACGAGTTGGGAGTACACGCATGATCCGGCATCGGCCGCACGGCTCCGGGCACCCGTACGCCGAGACCGAGGACCAGCGCGTCCCGGCCAGACCCATGGACGGGGAGCCGGTGGAGCTGCGGGTGCGGGCCTCGGCGAACGTGACCGCCGTGGTGTGCGAGTGGGCCGCCGACGGCGCGCCGCCGATCGAGCTCCCCCTGACCAGGAGCGACGCCCGTACGCGGGCCGGCGCGGGCGTGGACGGCGGCCATCTCGCCGCCGCCCAGGCCAGGGCCACGCGGGCCGCCGCCGGGTCGTGGGCCGTGCGGACGCCCGCGCTGCGGGCGGGGCACCGCTACGCCTACCGCTTCCGCGCCGCGGCCGCCGGCGGCGGGACCCGTACCGGCAGGTGGTTCGAGGTGTCGGCGGCGAGCTGGTCGGACGACGGCGGGAAGCTCGACGTCACCGGCGCCGACCGGATCGTGCCGGGGAGCGTGCGGTGGCTGTCGGACGGCGACGGGCCGCTCCGGGTGCGGTTCGAGCTGGAGCTGGGGCCGGAGGAGCACGTCGTGGGGTTCGGCGAGCGGTTCGACGCCGTGGACCAGCGCGGACGCGAGCTCGACGCGGTCGTCTTCGAGCAGTACAAGGCGCAGGGGCGGCACGGCCGCACCTACCTGCCGATGCCGTTCGCGATGGTCGTGGGCGGGCCCGCGAGCTGGGGCTGGCACGTACGGACCTCGCGGCGCACCTGGTACGACGTGGGCGCCTCGACGCCCGGCCGGGTGCGGGTGGAGGCCGAGGTGGGCCGGGACGGCGAGCTGGGCGTGCGCTTCCACGACGGCGGCACGCCCGCCGATGTCCTGCGCGGCTTCCTCGACGACGTCGGGCGGCCCACGGAGCTGCCGCCGTGGGTGTTCCGGCTGTGGGCCAGCGGCAACGAGTGGAACACGCAGGAGCGGGTGCTGGCCGAGATGGACCGTCACCGCGAACACGGCATCCCCGTCGGCGCGCTGGTCATCGAGGCGTGGAGCGACGAGAGCACGTTCACGGCGTTCAGAGGGGCCGAGTACGAGCCCTCCGGGGAGCCGCACCGCCTGGCCGACTACACCTTCCCGCCCGACGGGCCCTGGCCCGACCCCAAGGGCATGGTGGACGAGCTGCACCGCAGGGACATCAAGGTGCTGCTCTGGCAGATCCCGCTGCAGAAGACGCGCCCCCACCCGCGGCACCAGGCCGCCGTGGACGCCGGGCAGCTCGTCGAGCGTGGGTACGGCGTGCGCGAGCCCGACGGCCGCCCCTACCGCAACCGGGGCTGGTGGTTCCCGCTCGCGCTCATGCCCGACCTGTCCTCCCAGGAGGTGCGCGACTGGTGGACGGCCAAGCGCCGCTACCTGGTCGAGGAGGTGGGCGTCGACGGCTTCAAGACGGACGGCGGCGAGCACGCCTGGGGCCACGACCTGCGCTACGCCGACGGGCGCGACGGCGCGGCGGGCAACGGGCTGTTCCCCGTCCACTACGCGCGGGCCTTCGGCGACCTGCTGCGGTCGTGCGGCAAGGCGCCGGTGACGTTCAGCCGGGCCGGGTTCGCCGGGTCGCAGCCGCACGGCGCGTTCTGGGCCGGGGACGAGGACTCCACGTGGGAGGCGTTCAGGTCCTCGATCAGGGCCGGGATCACGGCCTCCGCCTGCGGGATCGTCTACTGGGGCTGGGACCTGGCCGGTTTCTCCGGCGAGGTGCCGGAGGCGGAGCTGTACCTGCGGGCGGCGGGGGCGGCGGCGTTCATGCCGATCATGCAGTACCACTCGGAGTTCAACCACCACCGCGCGCCCCTCAGGGATCGCACGCCGTGGAACGTCGCCGCCCGGACCGGGGACGAGCGGGTGATCCCGGTGTTCCGGCGGCTGGCCGAGCTGCGCGAGCGGCTGGTGCCGTACCTGGTGGAGCAGGCCCGTACGGCGGTCGGCGGCGGCGCGCCGCTCATGCGCGGCCTGTTCTTCGACCACCCGCGCGACCCGCTGGTCTGGCGTCACCCCCTGCAGTACAAGCTCGGGGACGCGCTCCTCGTGGCCCCCGTGACCGAGCCCGGCATTTCGGAAATTTCGGTCTACCTTCCGGACGGCGACTGGATCGACGTCTGGACCGGGCGCGACCTGGCGGGCGGCCGGGAGGTGACAATGCCCGCCGCCCTCGATCACCCGCCCGTCACCTGCGCGAAGGAGCACTGGACACGCCTCGCGGAAGTGTTCACCGACTTGCCGAAAGCACGCCGGACACGATGTTAGCCTCGGTACCGTGCTAGGGGCCGGGACCACTCTCAATGATCGCTACGTGCTCGCCGACCGCCTGGGCGGCGGTGGTATGGGCGAGGTGTGGCGTGCCGACGACACGGTTCTCGGGCGCGCGGTGGCGGTCAAGGTGCTCATGCCCGCGTTGTCGGAAAACCCGGCGTTCATCCAGCGCTTCCAGAACGAGGCCCGCGCCATGGCCACGCTCCGGCACCCCGGCGTGGTCGACGTCTACGACTACGGCATCTGCGAGGTCGAGGGCCGCCAGGTCAGCTTCCTGGTGATGGAATACGTGCGCGGCGAGTCGCTCGACCGCGTCCTGCGGCGCGGCCCGCTCGGCGCCGAGGCCACCATGCGGCTGATCGCGGAGGTCGGCGACGCGCTGGCCGCCGCGCACGCGCAGGGCATCGTCCACCGCGACGTCAAGCCCGCCAACCTCATGATCAGGACCGACGGCGGCGTGGTGCTCACCGACTTCGGCATCGCCCACTCGGCCTCGGCCGGCCATCTGACGGCCACGGGCACGATGCTCTGCTCGGCCGGCTACTGCGCTCCCGAGCTGGCCACGGCCAGCGACGTGACGCCGTCGGTCGACGTCTACGCCCTGGGCGTGGTGGCGTACGAGTGCCTGACGGGAGAGCTCCCGTTCCAGGGCGACACACCCGTACAGATCATCTTCAAGCACCTCAACGCCCCCATCCCGCAGCTGCCTCACGACGTGCCTCCCGGGCCGCGCCAGGTGGTGGCGCGGGCGCTGGAGAAGACGCCCGACCGGCGCTGGCCGTCGGCCGCCGTGATGGCGGAGGCCGCGCGCAAGGC